>RECV01000227.1 GCA_007693845.1 Phycisphaerales bacterium | reverse complement strand
TCGGGCGAAAGCAGGGATGACACATCCAGCGGCATGACCCAATTCTACGGCGAATGCGGGCAACCGCGCAACATCAGCGCGTTTGAACAACTCATTCGAGCCGGTCTCCCGCTGACCTGCGGATCAGAATGCCACCACCGCTTACCGACCATTGAACCCCGCTGCTCACAAACTAAAGTTCGACCCGATTCGAGCGGGTCCACTGAATATGTGACGTCAACTGGCTGCGATTTGATGGGAACGGTATCTCACACACTGCTTTCGGGGGGGTTGAGACAACGCGCTAACGCATCAGATTCGGCCGATAACGTGCTGATCGCATCGTTGCGGACCTGCTCGGATCTCCTCCGCAAGTGCGAGGTCTCTCCAGTTTGCCTATCAGGAAGAACCGGTCGGGAACCCAGCGCAACACGGACAACAGTGCTTCGATGACAGCCAAGCGAATCGTACGTTTCTTCCCGGAATGCGATCCCCCGTCTCCCCTTTCGCCACCCTGCATAGTCTGTGCGGGTCACCCGTTTATCGAATAGAGGATCAACAGATGCGTAAACATATTGCTCGAAGCCACCGCCCTTGGACACTGACTGGCATGCTCGTTCTGCCCCTGCTGCTGGCGAGCACGACGCCGACCTACGGCTCAATTGTGACCGGCGAGGTGGGCGCACCGGTGGTGGTCGATCAGAACAATGCCATCGTGACGGTTGAGTTTCTTGGCGGCCATGCCGGCTATACGGGAGAACTCTTTTTTCGCGGCGTAGGAATCGATCCACATCTGATCACGACCCTTGCGCCCGACAGCGACGAGATCGGCCGCGGATTTCGTCTTTTCAATAATCACACATCGCAAGTCGGCAGCACGATCGAACTACCCGGCTTATTCAACGAAGGTGATGTTCTGCACTTCGGCTACGAACTTCTCGCGCCGAAGCGCGTTGCCGGCCAGGGCTTCTATACTGACGTGGCCGATGATCACGTGCAGTTCATGTTCAATGCCACGACAGGATTCTTCGGTATCGAGGACCTACGCCTGCCGTGGAGTGATGAGGACTACAACGACGCGATGTTTCGGGTGACGGCTGCGAGCATTCCCGGGCCGGGCGCTTTGGCATGCATGTCGCTGCTTCTGGGATTCCAGCGCCGTCGACGGCGGTGATCCCTCCGTCGATGAATAGTTTCAACCACACCGTGAGCGATTTGCTTACGGTGTTTTTCTTCCTTTGGACCGCATGCCGCGCCGGCGATGTGCCACGGCGCGAGCAGTGATCACATCGCAGATCGATGTTCCCTATTCGATGACGTGATCATCGGGATGGGCTGCATGCCAGGCGAACCAGAGCGCACGCGTCCATTCCAGATCATGTTCAGATTGCACCCGCACGGTGCGCGTCGCGCCTTCGTAATCGAAAGTCACCCGGATCCCCTCGAACGGTTCGTGCGTCCAGCGCGCGTGGTCCGAACTGATCTCTTCCGCGCGATCCGCGATCAACTGCAGCGGGTACACCACGCGTTCATCGGGCGCATCGCGCCGCCAGAGAACAAGAACACGATCCTTCCGGCCGAGACCGATCTCCGGCTGATCGTCCGGCATGGGTGCGGCGGGATAGGGAAACTCCGTACCTTCGAAATAGGTGTCGGGGCTCGCGCGGCGGTAGCGCTTGATCAGGTGCGGTTGCCGCGCGACCACCGTCGTTTCACGGTGCATCTCGCGCCATTGCTGCCAGCTTACGAATTGAAAAGGAATGGTGCGCAACGATCGCTCGTGGTCCGATGCCGGTCCCGCAATCGCATTGGTGGTGATCTGGGACCACAAACTCTCGCCGCGTTCAATGTGCGGAACTTCTTCTTCGCCGGGCTGTGGCGGGCGGCGATCGTAGAGCAACGTGTTGGCATTCCAGAGCAGGCCGCTCACGCCGAGGGTGAGAACTTCATCGTCCATCCTGCGGTCGAAAACGCGGAACGAGTCGCTCGTCCAACTGTAGGTCACAGCGATCGGCACGCCGCCGAGCGTATCGAGAATGACCTCGTGCACGTTGAGGAGCATCAGCGGATACGCGCGGGCTTCGCCATTGATCTCGACACCGACCACGCGATCGGTCGACACGAGAAACTTGCCGCGCTCTTCTTCAGCAATGCGCTGCACCTCGGCGGCGGTGAGAATCTCGGGTTCCTCCATCACCGGCACCATGTCGCGGTGCAAGAGCGCGGGCACGATCGTGTCGCGAGAGACGGTCAGGTTGCTGAGATCGAACTGATAGCTTTCGATCGTGCGGCCGTCCCCCGGGGGGCGTATGGTGGCCCGGTAGATCGCCGGCGCGATCGCCCAGACCGCGAGTGAGACCATGACCAGAGCGGAGATGAGCACGATCCATCCGCCCGCCTTGAAGGTGAACAGCCGTTCCGGCCGCTTCGCCTTCCCGGCGGATTTTTTCGTGTCGGGGTACGTACCGGGGAAGGTCATGGCAGCAGATTCGCCGAACGGGGGGCGGACGATTCACGCAGCGCGGTCTGGGTCGCGGTGGCGGATGTGCCGGCCGGCACCGCTTCGTTCGACAGAAAGCCGCCGGAGTTGATCGGCCCGCGATCGAGCATCAGCAGGATGAGCAGGATCGGCAGGTAGACGATACTGGCGAAGAAGACGCGGCGGGCATTCGCGTTCGTGCGGTTCCGGTAGAAACGAACGCTCAGCGCAACCAACCACAGGCCCAGGAGAAGTGAGCCAAAGGCGTACCACAGACCGGCCACGCCGAGCAGCGTGCCGATGAGACAGATCGGAATGAGCAAAACCGCCGTCAGCACGGTGACCTGGGCGGTGAGTTCCCCATCACGGTCGCGCATCGGCAGCATGATGAACCCGCCGCGCTCGTAATCATCGCGGTACAGCCACGCGAGGGCGAGGAAGTGCGGCAGTTGCCAGACGAAAAGCATCAGGCCGAGGATCCACGCACCGGGCTCGATCGCCCCACGGGCCGCGACCCAGCCGATCATCGGCGGAATCGCGCCGCACACCGCGCCGACCAGCGTGTTCAGCGTACTGTGCGCCTTAAGCGGGGTGTAGATCAGGACGTAGAGAAGAATCGTGAGCAGCGCCAGACCGGCCGCGGCAAAGTTGACAAAGACCGCCAGCGTCATCACGCCGAGATATCCCATCAACGTCGCGGCAATGAACGCGTGCACCGAACTCATTCGACCGGCCACGAGCGGACGCGATTGGGTGCGCACCATGCGCCGATCGCGCGGCACTTCCCAGACCTGGTTGTACGCCGCCGCGGACCCCGCCGCGAGCCCCGTGCCGAGGATGGTCCACAGCAGCAGAGCCCAGTCGATGCCGACCGGCATGGCGACGATGAAGCCGACCGCGGTGGTGAGCAGCACCAGCGCACTAAGCCGCGCTTTGGTCAGATCGAGATAAATGCCGAGCCAGCCGCGCTGCTGGCGCGAGGTGGCCAGTGCAGCGGCTTGCACCGCATCGGCCGTCGACGCCGTGGCGTCGAGAGCAATCGGGTCGGGCGTCGGTGTCGAACGGACCGTGGTCATGTGATGCAACAAAATGGAGGAACGGCAGGAGAGGCGAGCAGTCGGACGGGGCGAGTAGGATACTCGATTCGAAGCCGATTCGGCGAAAGGAAGACGAACTCGGAAATGGGAATTCGGCCTTCGTTTCGCACCGTATCCTTTGAAAAAGACCGCACGAGCGAAACTCGCGGTCGACCTTGTGAAGTTATTCACATAGTATGGATTCACGCGATCGAAATCCACTCACCCACCGTGATTCGGGTGAAAAATCAGGCCCACGGGGCGGTGAGTCCGCGAGGCCGCACGAGACCGAACGATCGCGGGAAAGCAGGTGCACCATGTCAACCACGATGACCCCGCGGAAACGACACACCATCGGCCGGACCCTGACGCTCGGCTTCGGCATCACCAGCGCGATGTGGGCGCTGGGCTATCTCGCCATGATGGGGCCGGGTCTTGTGATCGGCGAAATCCTGTTCGTGCTCACCCTGCTCTGTCTCATCGCCGGGGGGTTGATCGTCGGCCGCATTTCACGATCCATGGGTGAAGCGTTGCGCACCGCCGTCTGGGTCGGCGCGCTCTCAGCCACGCTCAACCTGCTCATCATCGGCAGTCTGATCGGGGGTGAGACAACCGGTGAACGGCTCGCATCGTTCGGCTACTGGACGCTCGGGGCGTACATCATCTCCATCGCGCTCTGCCTGCTTGGCGCCGGGGCCGGATTCGCCTGGCTCAATCAACCGGACAAGGTCGGCACCGACCGCGACTGGTTCCACCGCTTCGCGTGTGTCGCCGCGTTCACCGTGTTCCTGCTCCTGGTGACGGGCGGCATCGTGACGGGATTCGAAGCGGGACTGGCCGTTCCCGATTGGCCGAACTCGTTCGGGCACAACATGCTGCTCTACCCCCTCTCGGAAATGGTCGGCGGTGTGTTCTACGAGCACGCGCACCGACTCTACGGCATGCTGGTGGGCGTGACAACCATGGCGCTCGCAGCGGCGCTGTTCTTCCTCGATCCGAAACAACGCGGCTGGCTGCGCGCGCTCGGCATCATCGTGCTGATCATGGTCTGCGTGCAGGGTTTGCTCGGCGGGCTGCGCGTCACGGGACACCTCACCTTCGATTCCGATCCCGGCGTGATGAACCCGAATACCCATCTGGCGGTGGTGCACGGGGTGTTCGGCCAAGTGGTCTTTGCGGCGATCATTGCGATCGCGGCGCTGACTTCGCCGCTTTGGGTCAGTGATCGACAGCCGAAGCGCACGCTCAGCGCGGGCTCGGACCACTCCATGTCGATTGCGCTGATCGTGCTGCTGGTGCTGCAGCTTGCGCTCGGTGCCTTGTATCGCCACTTCCGTCGTGATGCGGGCGATGCGATGAGCGGGCTGGAAATCATGTACGTCCACATCTTCCTCGCCTTCATCGTCGCGGGTGTGGCGGTGTTCGTCGGCGGGCGGGCCGCGTCAATCAACAAGGATCAACCGATTCTGCCCGGGCTGGGGAAAGCGATGATGATCCTGATCGGCATCCAGATCCTGCTGGGCTTCACTGCGCTGGTGGCGGCTTTGCACCGCGGATCATCGGAAGCGATTCCCATCACCGAGGTCATCTTCACATCACTGCATCAATCGACCGGCGCAGCGATTCTGGGTCTTGCCACACTCATTGCCGTCTGGAACCGGCGCCTGCTGGCCGAGCCGGTCGGCGAAGGCGTCCCGCAGGCACAATCGACAGAATCGATCGCCTGAGTGTCGATTCGGTTGGGATCCGTTCCGAACGACCAACGTCTCCTCTGCGTCGCCTGATCTCGGTACAGACCCTCGGCGACAGGCCGCCACTTGTTGTGTGCGCCTGACGGGTCTTACGCCGGCATTTTTGGGCCGATTCGCAGATTTGCCGGAAAATCAGCCAATATTCGCGTTAGGATGCGTCGAAGAGTTCCACGAAAGGGAGGCATATTCATGTCGAACATTCCAGGTCGTCGGGGATGGCTGCTGGGCGTGATGATTGCGGTATTCGTTTCCGTGCCGATGGTCTTTGCAGCCAGTGGCCTGTTGAGCCACGAGTTGCGCCGCATCGAGCAGGCACAGGCCGCCCATGAGCGAGAAGTCGAGCGCGCCTGGGAACGTTTCGTGTCGCAGGTCGAACGCGCCAATCAGCAGTTGGAACGGCAGTACGATCAGGTCATTCGCGGCGCCGAATCGCGCGGCGAAACGGGGGATGCTGAAGAGTTGCGACGCGAGTTGAAAGAACGCCAAAAGGACGCGTTTCGCGGCCTGGCCGGCAAGTCATCCGGGAAGGCGACCGAGAATGACGGGCCAAAGACGTCCAACGACGATGACTCACCTGAAGATCACGGTCATGAACAGTTGATTCGCGCGGTCGGCCCGGTGCTCTATCGAATCACGGGCGAGGAAGTCGATTCACGCACACTCGCGCAGCGTGAGTACGTGATGTTGTACTTTTCCGCGCAGTGGTGCGCGCCCTGTCGGACATTCACGCCGGACCTGATTGAGTTCTACCGGAACCAGGGCGGCGGGGATCGCTTCGAGATCATTCTGATCAGCCGTGATGGTTCGGAACAGGCCATGGTGGAGTATGCCCGAGAGTCAGGGATGCCCTGAACCGTCCTGCCGTACGACCGGGTCGATCCGTCCAATCTTGTATCAGCGTTCAATGTTCGCGGTATTCCGCATCTGGTTGTTCTGAACGGCGACGGTGATCAAGCCGTCGAAGCCAGCGGTGTGCGCAACGTCTTGCGGAGTTTTGGAGAACGCCTCAATCAGTGATGCGCGATCCGGATTCCCCGGACGTTTTACCCTTCTGACTCAAAGAAAACAGCGCGGCAGATCATCCTGCCGCGCTGTTCATTGCTGACGGGTTCGATTGCCTCCGCCGCTTTCAGGAGTGTCCCTTGATCGACTGCCGGATGCCGTGGAACTTACGGTCCACGAAATCCCAGTTGATGACGTTCATGAATGCATCCACGTAGTCGCCACGCCGGTTCTGGTACTTGAGGTAATAGGCGTGTTCCCACACGTCGATCGCCATCAGCGGGATGACGCCCCAGGCGGTGAGGTTGTGGTGTTTCTCCGACTGCATGATGAGCAACCGGCCGGAGGTGGCTTCGTAGACGAGGATGCCCCACCCGCTCGCCTCGACGGCGGTGGAAGCGGCCTTGAAGTGCTTGGCAAACTGGTTGAAGGAACCGAAATCGCGTTCGATCTGAGCCGCGATCGCGCCCTGCGGCATCCCGCCCCCGCCCTCGTTCGGCGGCGCCATGCATCGCCAGAAGATCACGTGCAGCAGGTGCCCCGAACCGTGGAAGGCGAGTTCGCGCGACCAGTGCTTGATTTCCCCCGCATCGCGATCACCTTCCCGGATCTCCTTCATCGCCCGGACCGCACGGTTCAGCCCGTTGACGTAGCCCTGATGATGCGCGCTGTGATGCAGTTCCATCGTCTTCGCATCGATGTGCGGTTCGAGGGCATCGTATTCGTAGTTGAGTGGCGGCAGGACGTACTCGCCCTTCTCCGGATCCCAGCCGGCCTCCTCCGGCGGCATGCCACGATGATCGCCCATCGCGCCGAGCGAAGCGGCGGCGTGAGCATTGCGGGACAGATGCGGTGCTCCCACGAGAGCCGCTGCACCAACACCCAAGGCCGTCAAGGCATCACGCCGTGGAATCTGCTTCTCGCGCGAATTCATGTCGGGCTCGGGATTCAGGGGAACTGTGTGATCGCTCATGACAAATCGCTCCGATGATCGAGAGTAATTGCATACACATGGGTTTCCTGCGTGTAGCACGCAGGCATGGTGCCGTCACCACGATCAGTCTAGCGGCTTCAGTACAACCGATCACGATATCGCGCACGACATTTTGCCAAGCGATCTTCCACCCGCGGCAGACAAACTTCCGCCTGTGTTGAAATCAGTCTTCCGCCCGTTCCGGCATCAACTGTGCCCGCCATTGCTGCAGTTCAGTGTCGTAACGGGAAGGCCGACTGGACATCATCGCACGTTCGAGTGCGTGCCTGGCTTCCCCCCGTTCATCGAAATGTGCATGGATTCGCAACTGACGCATCAACGCTACAAAATAGTGAGGAACTTGATCGGGACAATGGGGATACCACTGCTCAGCAAGATCCGTCACGAGCCGGTTCAACCGGATCGCATCCCGGCCAACCGATGCGTCCTCGGTCACGAAAAAGCGATAAGCCAACTTCATCGCGTGAATCTCGGTGTGTTGTATAAAGAGGAGCGGCTGCTGGTCCAGATCCTGGACCAGTTCGGTGATCGCGTCCGCGTACTCGTCCCAGTCCGACGCTCGATCAAGAATGACGTCCGCAAGAGGCATCATGATTTCGCCGTACACCGTCGAGTTACACAATCCGGGAGGATCGCAAAAATCCAAGCCGATCTGCGCGTACTCGTGCGCAAGCTGATTCCAGCGTTTCTTCCAATTCACATTGTCGGGGCGCGCTGTTACAAACGATCGCGCAATCTGCGCAAGGACACCGTAGCTCTGCGGCAGAGTATTCTCGCGATAAGCCGCAACCCCCTCCGCCGGGACGTGCTCTTCGTAACGATCGATCTGCTCAACAAGCACTTCAATCCATTTCTGCGCGAGCGCAAGGTGATCCACTCGATCCATGAGGGGTCTCTTCTCGTCCATCGCTCGAACGACGTGCGCGTGCACAAGGGAATACGCGGGGCCGATTCGATATAATGGAACTCTCGCACGGAACTGTTCGTCCATACTCGTGCCCATCCTGTCAAGCTGATCCTTGGAGAACGTCCCAATTCCTTCTTCATCGAAGATCATCTGAATTTTCCAGAAGCACTCTGAAGCAGATTCAAGATCGGCTGCCTGTATGAACGATCGCATCGCACGTCGAGTCCAACTCAGACGTGAGGCCACATGCTGCGGACCTTCATTCTCCAATGCTGCCGCAGCTTCCAGGAAGTAAGTCGCCGCGGTCTCGTGGTCGCCAGCATCAACCGCAGTTTCCGCCCGATCACGTAACGATCGAGCCCGGTGGAATCCTTCAGGTTGGTCTGATCGCACTTTCGGATCTTGAGCTTCAACTTGAGCCAAGGCATCCTTCGGCTCTGCTTCATCGACACTGCCGAGTGTCGCTACCGCCAAACTAACCGCCACAATCATCGCCATCGGGATCAAGAGCCAGAACAAATGCCATCGCGATGTCCCAACATTTCTACCGATCACCATGTGTGGTTTCCCCTCATGACGAGTTGATTCTCATCAACGTTCCATCCTGCCGGCGCGACGGTGCGGCAAAGCACGAGCAAGTAGTCATGAGCACACATCCACGACATGCCTCGTAGCAGGTCGATGACGTACGACAGTCCTCTGGTTAATGCCCAACGCATGGATTCAGCGACTGAGCGCTTGCCGAGTCACAGGCACGTGTACCCGCGACTGCGATCGCAATAGTGCTATCACAAGCGTGAGAGTCTCTCTTCATGATGGGTCCTCCACGAAGGTCCTCGGAATGGCTCTCGCAGCACTTGTTTCAGAGTAATTCAATACATCGACATCGCCAAGTGAACTTCAAGAAATCACTCGAAATGGGCCCCGGAGTCCAGTGAGAGATGCTGCCGACCACGACGCCGCCAGTGCCACAAGTTTCTATCGACACAGCATTTGCACCGGTGGGGGCCGGTTGTTTCGGAGCACTCCAATGCCGGTCATTTCCAGTAGAATCCGAATCAATGGTTCAAGATCTCACGTTTCTCGAAGAACTCGAATGGCGTGGCCTGCTCTATCAGACCACCAGTGATGAACCGCTGCGCA
>RECV01000226.1 GCA_007693845.1 Phycisphaerales bacterium | reverse complement strand
CCTGACGCGCGTTCTCTGCGTTCTGTTGCGTCATCGCGGACATCTGCTCGATCGAAGAGCTGATCTCTTCCAGACTCGACGCCTGCTCGGAGGCGCCTTCCGCAAGCGACTGGCTCGCAGAAGCAATCTGTGTCGAGCCGGAATCAATCTGGACAATCCCCTCAACGATCTGGATGATGGCTCCTTCAATCTTTTCAACGAACTGATTGAACCAGCCACTGAGTTGTCCTATTTCATCATTGCTGTTCACCGGAATGCGTTGCGTAAGATCTCCTTCGCCTTGCGCAATATCCTTGACTCGCTCGATGAGCATCGTCACGGGCTTACTGAACATGGCACGCAGTAGCACAAAGAAGATGAAGATGCCGCCAACGACCAGTGGCACCGTCCACATCAGACCTCCGGCCATAAAGCTTGCGACTTGCGCATCGACCTCATCCATCGGCATGATCAGGTGGTACGCGCCGTGCATTCGCCCCTCGGCCCATCCCTCCATGGGGAATCCAAGGACATCAAGGCCATCCGGATTATCCGGGCCGGGATTGCCGTGGCAGGACAGACAGTCCGATCCGATTCGGATCCCGCGCATATAATGCAAGGCGTTGGTGTCGTGATCGATACGAGCGATCCACTCCTGATTGTCACTGCGCCAAGCGGCATTGAGTTCACGAAGCAACTGCTCTTCGAACGATCCGGGATCCGGTGCGTTTTCCTTGTTTCTTGCGTCAAACGCCGTCACGCGGAACAGTGCGCCTTCGCGTTCCGCGGCCCGCGCTGCAGATTCCCATCCGACAACGATTGGAAGTGTGCTGAACAGCACCGAGTCACGATAACTCCCGCCTCGGTCACGAACACGCTCCAGATCCGCAAGCAGATATTCACGATCAAATGCATTTCGCTCAAGCATCGTTGACGCGTGATTCTTTGCCTCATCTGCCACCGCGGTAAACGCCGCTGCCTCCTCGATCATGGCCTGCTCTGCACTGTCGCGGAATCCCCCGATAAAGATGACATAGTTGACCGCGACGATTGTCGCAACAATCACACACGTAAAGACAAGTATCCGCAGACTCAGACTGGTCGATTTGAGTTTATCCCACATGGCTTGCTCTCCTGATTGCTTCTGTCGTGGTTCATGATGGCGGTCCGGGCGACTTTTTACGCCGGGACGTCATTCGTATTTGTGGTCCCTAGCAGCTTTTCTGCCTCTGCCGACGTGACTATCCGATCAATGTTCAGCAAGACGACGACCTTCTCGCGCACCTTGCCGATACCGGTGATGTAATCAAGAGGCACGGAACAACCGAAGCTCGGCGGCGGATCGATCTGACTGCCCGCAATATCGAGGACCTCCCGCACCGAGTCGACGATGATGCCGATTTCGAAGTGTTGATCGGTGGATTCGTTTCCAACCTCGACGACGATCACGCAGGTCTGGTCGGTGTACTCCACGGAGTCCAGGCCGAACTTGGCGCGCAGCTCGATGACCGGGATGATCTTGCCGCGGAGATTGATGACCCCTTTGACGTAGTCGGGGGTCTGCGGCAAGGGGGTGATATCGATCAGCCCGATGATCTCTCGCACGGAAAGAATTCCGAGCGCGTATTCTTCGTCGCCGAGGAAGAACGACAGATACTTGGCGGTCTGCGCTGCAATGTCCGCCCCCTCGTCCGGGGAAGAGGTCGTTTTGATATCCTGAGTTTCAACTGCCATAACGAGCTCCTTGCAAATAAGTTCAGGCGATGTCCGAGGTGGCTTGAGCGAGCAGGCCGCCGACGTCGAGAATCAGGGCGACGCGCCCGTCGCCCAAGATCGCGCCGCCGGAGACGCCCCGAATCGAGCCGATTCCCTCGCCGAGATTCTTGATCACGATCTGCTGCTGACCGATGATCTCGTCGACCATCAGCGCGCAACGTTTGTTATTGAATTCAAGGATGAGCAGCAGAGCATTGGCCGGGTCGGTCTCACCTTCGTTCAGACCGAGAATCTTGTTCAATCGGTACACCGGCAGAATCGAACCGCGCACGTTGATCATCTCGCCACGGCCGATGATCGTCTTGATTTCCTTCTCACCGGGCCGGAAACTGTGCTCGATGGAGAGCGTGGGCACGACGTAGCGCTGCGCGCCGACCCGGATGATCATGCCGTCGATGATCGCCATCGTGAGCGGCAGCCGCATCATGAAGACCGTGCCCTTGCCGAGCACGGAACGAATCTCGACCTTGCCGCGGAGCGACTCGATGTTGCGGCGGACCACATCCATCCCGACACCACGTCCGGAGATGTCCGTGACCTGCTCCGCGGTCGAGAAGCCCGGCATGAAGATCATGTTGAACACGTCCGAATCGGACATGTCTTCCGGCTTGCGATCCTGCGGGAAGATGCCCTTGTCGATCGCCTTTGTCAGGATTTTCTCCCGATCGAGCCCGCGCCCGTCGTCTTCGATTTCGATGACGATGGACCCGCCGGAGTGATACGCGCGCAGGGTCACACGGCCTTCTTCCGGCTTGCCGATCTGGACGCGCTCTTCACCCGGCTCGACGCCGTGATCGCAGGCGTTGCGCACCATGTGAACCAGCGGGTCGGCGATTTCCTCGACGACGTTACGGTCGAGCTCGACGTCATCGCCTTCGGTGCTGAATCGAATCTTCTTCCCGGCACGATTCGAGACGTCACGGACAAGCCGCGCCATTTTCTGGAACGTGCTGCGCACACTGACCATGCGCAGCGACATGGAGACTTCCTGAAGGTCGCGAATGATCTTCGTGGTATGGGCGAGGTGCCGCTGCAGGCGTTCATTCTCCTCCGCATTCCGCTCGGCATCCTGGACCACCATCTGCTGAGCAATCACAAGCTCGCCGACCATGGTCACCAGGTTGTCCATGCGACCGGTGCTGACTTTGACCGTCTGGTCGGCTTTGCGCGACATCAGCTTGGCGCGGGTTTTCTCAGCTTTATCCGAGTCGGGATCGGACGGCTCCGTCGTGTCGGCCGGCAAATCCGTCTCGCTTGTGGACGCTGCATCTACGTTCTCTTGCGTGCTTGGCGACGGCGCGGGTTCGGCCGCGTCACGGCTGACCGGCCCGACGTCATCGCCTCGGCTCGCCGCCTCGAGCTGTTTCTTGAGTTGTTCAAATCGGCTGCGCTGCGGCGCTGGGCCGCCTTCGAGCAGACCGATGAACTGCGTGAGCATATCGCAGGAGTTGAGAACGAGATCCAGCAGCGTCGAGTTCAGTTGAATCTTGTCGTAACGCGCTGCATCCAGCAGGTACTCCGCGTTGTGCGCGAGTTCCACGATCGGCGTGAGACTCATGAATCCCGCAACACCCTTGATCGTGTGGAACGCGCGGAAGACCGTGTTGATCAGTTCCTTGTCTTCGAGATTATCTTCCAGCTCAAGCACGGCCTGTTCCGCGGAAGCGAGATGTTCCTTCGCTTCACACATGAACTCCTGGAGGTTGTCATCCTCGGGAATATCATCGCCGAACGTCACCGGTGCTGTGTCTTCAGTAGACATCGCTTCATTCGGCGAGGAGGTGGTTTCGGCCTCCGCCGGTGCGGACGATTCGTTGGTGACGGGAACTGCGTCCGTTACGCAGGGTGGCGCATCGTCGGCCGTGGCTGGTGATGCAGCATCGGCGACTTCGCCCGGCGCGGTGTCGGCGATCGGCGCCGCGGCCGATCCCGCAGCGGGCTCGCCCTCCTTCACGCTTTGCAGCCGGGCGAGCAATTGCTGATGATCCGGAACGGCATCGCGGTTGCCTTCACCGATCGCGCCCGCATATTCCTTGAGCCAATCGATCAGGGCCAACACCTCATCGGCCGGGAACGGCTGCTCATTCATCGTGCGCTCATCGATGAGCGATTCCGCTTCGTGGCAGAGTGACTGCGCATCATGCAATGAAAGCACACCGCACTCACCCTTGAGCGTGTGAATGGCGCGGCGAGCTTCGGCGATCGCCTCGGCGGGGTCACTCTCATCGTCCGCCTCGATCGTCAACACGTTCACTTCGAGGTCGGACAGCGACATCTCACAGTTGCTGACCCAGGCCTGCAGCATCTCTTCATCACAACCGTCCGCCGTCGCTGGCGGGCCGCTCTCACCCGCGGGCGGCGTCGAAACCGGTTCGTCCGGCTCCTCCGTCAACAGCTTCTGAATCGACGCAATCTGCTGCTGCAGTTCGTTGAAAGTTTCGTCCGGCGATTCGGTCTCTCGCATCACGATCTGGCCGACCAGTTCGATACTGGCGTGCACAACCGATTCGATGCGCGCGAACTCTGCTTCTTCAAGGACCCCCTGCAATTCTTCAAGCTTTCCTTGAACCGCGACGAGCCCGGTGAGATCTGATGGCTCGCTCATCACGGTAGCACGCGCGATATTCTCGATGATCTCCTGGGCAGACACAGTGGGCAGCTCACTCTTCGGTTGAGGAAACGTCTAAGCAATCAATCGCGTGACGCGGCGCACCACTTCGATTGAACCGAAGTCAGGTCGGCTCGATTGATGCGCTGATCAACCGATGCTCTCCGAGTGTGCGTGAAACCAGTGCTTCCCCTGAGTTCGCAAGAAGCGACCAGCGCGCGGGGCGCGCATTGCACCGCCGCGATGACCTCCGTGAGTTCACCGGCGCGGCGTCGGACATCCGCGATCTGTCATTGCAACTGCGATGCCGCTGCGATTTCCTGCGCGAGGCGATGCTGGCCCGAATCGATGCAGCAGCGGAGCGGTTGCACATCGCACAGGGGCGTTGCGCTCATGAGAACGATCGAACCGATCGGATGACCATCCGGACCGAGGATCATCGTGGACGCAATCGATACGGTCTGATCGCTGATGGTCCAAGGTCCACCGCGGTAGAGATTGGGAAAAGGGGAATCCCAGATGCGAATCTCTCCGACACCCAAGCAGTAGCTCGGCGAGAAGTCGCTGGCGTAAGGATGATCGTGGATTGCGGTGCCCGCGGCGGCGAGTTGCATCGCGCCGGAGGTTCGACAGCGGCCCTCGACGATCACGGCCTCGGCGGCGAGATGCTCGCGTAACGCTTCGACATAGTGCTGGAGGTAATCCCGTTCCCGGAGTTGGGCAAGCCTTTCCTCGACCTGGGTGAGGACTTCGATCAGACGCGTTGCCTGATCAGATAAAGCGGCCGGGACAGATCCGCTTTTGGATGATGGGGATTCAAATTCCGATCGGTCGACCAGTCCGGCCTCGATGGCCAGATGCGTCAGTTCAACCCGATTTCGGACATGGAGCTTTCGCCCCAGAGCACACCGGTGCGTTTCAACGGTTTTGATACTGCGATGCAGCCAATCGGCAATCTCGACCGAGGTCAGCCCTCGCGCGATGAGCGTCAGCACTTCCCGTTCACGTTTCGTGAGCGCTCGAACGAGTTCAGTTGCGCCACATGGCGCGGTTTGATGCAATCCGGGCATCACCCACCACCCCTACAAGAGTCTGTGTAGTCAACATGCGTACGTGGCATGTCGCGACCAAAATACCATATCGGAACCTCAGCGTGTCAACTTGAGCCGGATTTTCAATCGTTTTTCGCCCCGGCCAGCGGTCGAACCTTCGACTGGTGCCCCGCAGATCAGGGGATTCTCTGATTTGCCCAGCCCTCAAGACATTCACCTGATTCTCTTCACCAGATCAACCGATCTTCGATGAGTCCGGATGGTGCTCGACGCACCCGTTTGCTGAAGTCCCGTCCGGCCGATGGGGCCATCGTCCGGAACCCACTCACCCGGAACGCGGGCCGACTCGAATGAAGCAGGAACGTTGAACCCACACTGAATTCATACACCAGGACTGAATTGCCACCATGGATGTCAGATACATCAATCCGTTCATCGAATCGACCCAGCGCGTCTTCAAAACGATGCTGGACCTCGATGTTTCCTTCAATAAGCCCCGTGTCGTCAAGGAAATCGGCCGTCACGACGTCTCCGGCATTATCGGCATGTCCGGCGATGTGGTCGGCTCCGTCGTGCTCAGCTTCTCGACGAGCACATCGCGGCAGATTATTGGACGGTTCGTCGGCGCGGATATCGCCCCGGATCACGAGGACTTCGCCGATGCGGTGGGTGAACTCGTGAACATGATTTCCGGGGCGGCCAAATCGCAATTCGAAGGCCAGAACGTCAGCATCAGTTGTCCTTCGGTCGTTGTGGGCGAATCACACACCGTCGCGATGCCGAGCGATTCAGTCTGCATCACGATTCCGTGTGAGGTCTTCTGTGGGTCCTTCAACATTGACGTTGCTATTCGCTCGGAAGCGGCGAAGGCCGCTCGTGTCGACAACAGCAACAGTGTCCCGGTTCAATCGGCGCGCAAGAGTGCCTAGCCATTCTGCCTGACCAGGAGTGATAGCCCATGAAAGTCTTCATCATCGACGATTCAAAAACCATGCGCAACATTCAAAAGAAAATTCTGAATCAGCTCGGCCACACGGACACCGAAGAGGCCTGCGATGGCCAGGATGCGCTGAGCAAGGTCAACGCTTTCAATCCGGATCTGATTCTCGTGGACTGGAACATGCCGAACATGGACGGCATCACGTTCGTCAAGACGTACCGCGCGCAGGGCAAGAAGACGCCGATCATCATGGTGACCACCGAAGCCGAGAAGACTCGGGTCGTTGAAGCCATTCAGGCCGGCGTGAACAACTACGTCGTCAAGCCGTTCACGCCCGAAGTGCTCTCCGCGCGCGTGAACGAAACCATGGAGAAGGTCGCCCCCGTCACGGCATAAAGCGCTGCGTCAACAGCGGCACATCAGGAGGGGCTGGGAGCTGGCGAACCATCCCAGGAGTCACATATGTCAGGAACCGAGCCAGACATTCAGGTGACAATCAAGGGTCGCGGGGAACAAGCCATTCTGTCGCTGCCGGATAATCTCGATCCGGAATTCGTGACCGGCAGCACGCTGTGCTGCTACGCTGAAGCGCAAAGCGTCGAAATGACGGAGGCGATCAGAACACGACTGCAGGAGATCGCTGAGCAGTACCGCGAAAACCCACCGACCGAGCCGATCGTCATTGCGGAAGCCGTGCCGCCCGTCCACGGCAGTGATGGCTGCATCGAGTGGGTCGAAGGATACGACCCCACCCCGGAACCCGAATCAACCGAGAATGCGAGTGAGTCCGACGAGGAAAACGCCACCGTTGACCACTACCAGGGTCAGAAGTTCGTCCAGGTGGATGAAAACGTCCATGTCGCCACGATGATCGAGCCGACCGATGGCGAGGACGGCCGCAACGTCTTGGGTGAATCGATCCCCGCACGCGCCGGCAAGCCATGCTCCGTGGCGGTCGACCAGTCTCTGCTGGTCGATGCCCAGGGCAAAATCACAACGCAGGCCGAAGGCGTCCTCAAGCTTCAGAACAACGTCCTCTCCGTCACCAAATTGCTCGAGGTGAACGGCGACGTTAACTTCAAGACCGGGCACATTGACTTTGAGGGCTCGGTCAACATCAAGGACGGCGTGCGTGACCGATTCGAGGTCAAAGCGCGCGGCTGCGTGCAGGTCGGCGGGCTGGTCGAAGCCGCGAAAATCATCTGCACCGGTGACTTTATCTGCCGGCGAGGCGTCGCTTCACGCGACCGCGGACGAATCGCCGTCGGCGGCAACGCGGAAATCGGCTTTCTCAACAATGTCCGCGGCAATATTCACGGCGACCTCAATTCCCGGCGCGAAATCATCAACTGCGAACTCGTCATTGGCGGTGACCTGCACTGCTCACGCGGCAGCGTGATCGGCGGATTACTCATCGTCGGCGGGGGTATCGAAGTCGGCAAGCTCGGCTCCGATGGACACACCCCCACCGTCGTTCGACTCGGCGAAGTGCCGGTGCTCTCCACGAAAGTGAAGCGGTTGAAAAGCGAAATCGCAGCGAGTCAAAAGCAGCTCGAAATCAAACGGGATCGCGAGCGGGTTCTCCATCAGGCCGGCAGTTGCCTGAATCCCAAGGAGAAGGAAGAGTCCACCGAGATCAAGTACGAAATCGACGAGATCGAATCGCGCATTGAAGAGATGGAGCTCGAACTCGAAGAAGTCAAGGAGCGCATTCAGCAGTCACGCAAGGTGAATGTTCAGATCAGTCAGATGCTGTACTCCAAGGTCGTCTTCCGACTCGGCCAGCGGGAAATCCACGTGACCAAGGACGTCAAGGGACCGATTCAGATCGGCTGGAGCGAAGACCGCCAACTCGTCTACCGCATTGTGGACGGCCCGCTTCGTTCGATCACCGAAATCGGGCGCGTCACAATCGTCGGCACCGAGGGGGAGGATTCGGATGAGGACGACAAGAAAGGTCGGCCGTCATCCGCCCAACCCCCGGCCAAACCCAAGGCCGCGTGAGCGCGCGAAACCGCACCGCAACCAAAGTCGATGACGAACGCTCTCTCGAATCCCTGATGAAAGCGCTTGATTCCGAACCGGGCCGGACGCCGATGAGTCGTTCTCCGCGTTCGCGCTGTAGAACGACCTTGCAGCCACACCGACAGCGTGCCCCCGCGATACCCACCCAACCAAACAGGCCCTCGCATACCGCGAAGGCCTGTGTTGGTCTGAGTTGTTCACAACCGAATCGCGATGATCAGCCCCAATTTTCCAGCAGCGAGAGGAGATCAAACACGTTCACCTGTCCGTCGCCGTTGAGATCTGCGGGGCAGTCACCGGGATCATCGCACGCGCCCCAGTTCTCCAGCAGAAGCAGGAGATCGAAGACGTTCACCACGCCGTCGCAGTTGAGGTCGGAGGCGGGATTGAACTGATTGCCACCGAGGTCCTCCCACGGGCCGGCGATTGCGTCAGGCGTGTTGAGACAGAAAAGGGAGTTCATCACTTCGGTGGTTGCGTTCTCTTCCGTGGAAATCGCGCCACCGGTCGTGAGAAGCAGAGACGTGCCATCAACTGCCGAGTTGCCGATGAATTCCGTGTTCTGCACCAAAAGCGTCCCGCCGGTCGCGTTGTACACGCCGCCGCCGGCATTGGCCTGATTGTTCTCGAAGAGCGCGTCTTCGATAGTCGCATCACCTTTGTTGAACAGTCCACCGCCGAACTCGGCGGTGTTGTTCTGAATGAAGGCGATGACTTCGCTGGGGAACGCCGCGGTTGCGCCATCCATCTCTGGCCTTTTGATCTCGAGGCCGCCACCGGGCTCGATGGCGATTCCGCCGCCCGTTTGCGCGGTGTTGTTCTGGATGAAGGCATCACCGGGGATTTGCATGCTGCCGCCGTCCATGACGGCCACGCCGCCTCCGAACTCGGCGGTGTTGTTCTGGATGAAGGCATCACCGGGGATTTGCACGCTGCCGCCGTCCATGGCGGCCACGCCGCCGCCGAACTCGGCGGTGTTGTTCTGGATGAAGGCATCACCGGGGATTTGCACGCTGC
>RECV01000139.1 GCA_007693845.1 Phycisphaerales bacterium | reverse complement strand
GCCTTCTGCGCTCGTTCCTTAATCCGTTTCTCGTCCCACTTCTCCGCCTCGGCAACGAGCAGGTCGCGCAATTCGTTCGGATTGGTTGAAGGCAGGGCCTGCGGCGTCCAGTCCAGTTCGTACCGCGCCCGCGCCCAGTTGCAGAACTGTTCCAGCGCCTGCTGCGGATTCTGCTGGTACGCCGCGTTGGTCATCTCAATCGCAAACTCGGCGGGATAGGTCAACTCACGCTTGTCGTACGCCTGCCGGGCATATCTCATCAGCGCGGCGTAGGCCTTCTCCATGTTCTCTTCGATTTCTTCCAGATCGCCGACAAACTGCTCGTGATCCACCTCCCCGCCGAACTTGTTCTCCGCCCACTTCGCCAATTCCTTCTCCGCGTGGTTCTTGACAAGATACTGATCGAGCGGCGCGAGGTCGGTTCGATCGATCAGCTTTTCCGCGGATTTCTCGAGCGTCTTGATGATCTGATCGCGCGAAACATCCTGAAGATCAGAGACCTTGACCTTCGACCTGAAAGTCGCGTTCGCCCAGTCCACCAGCGACTTGAGATCCCACTCGGAAGAGTCGGCGCCGTCGGGCAGATACTCCCCGAGCGTCACCCGAATCAGAGAGGCCGCTTCCTCCTTGGCGTTCACGCGGATGTAGTTGTGCAGATCCTCCCGGTCCTTCTTCCGCAGACGCGAGGCGTCGATCGACACACCCATGTTCTCACGCACCCACTCGGAGACGCAGGTGGCGGTGTACTTCGGATCAAGGTAATTGTGGACGGCGTCGAGAACGGCATCATCGATGTAGTCGAAGATCTGCTCCTTGATCTTCTTTCCTTCCAGCACGTTCTGCCGCTCGGAGTAGAAATCCTTCCGCTGGTGGTTGAGCACTTCGTCGTACTCGAGAATCTGCTTGCGGATGAGGAAGTTGCGTTCTTCGACCTTGCGTTGGGCGCGGCCGACGGCTTTGGTCAGCATCGGGTGCTCGATCGCATCGCCCTCCTTCATGCCAAGGCGGCTCAGCAAACCAAGCGTGCTCTTGCCCGCAAACATCTTCATCAGATCGTCTTCGAGCGAGAGGAAGAACCGCGACGAACCGTTGTCGCCCTGTCGTCCCGAACGTCCTCGAAGCTGATTGTCGATCCGGCGCGACTCGTGTCGTTCCGTGCCGATCACATGCAGACCGCCGAGATCTTCCACGTGGTTGAAGAGGCGTAACCGGTGCAGAAGACACCCGCCGGAATTGTCCAGTGCTTCCATCAGCGCCGACTCGCTCATGCGTTCAGGGTCGCCCTGCGCGCCC
Source organism: Phycisphaerales bacterium (assembly GCA_007693845.1). Lineage (GTDB taxonomy): Bacteria > Planctomycetota > Phycisphaerae > Phycisphaerales > SM1A02 > SKZB01. The sequence continues at coordinate 8,158 of RECV01000139.1, read as the reverse complement.
CAGCAATATTCGGCAAACCATTGCCGCAGCAGCGCGAGACGAACCTCTTCATCGCTCATGGATTCGACCTCGCCCTTGCGCAAGCCAAGCTGGCGCGAAGCCATATGACGGTACACCAACGCGATGATTTCCTCCTCATTCATCTCCGGCGTGACATCCTTCGGGCAGATGCCGCGACGTTTCCAGTGATCAAGCAGCTCTTCAGTGGTGAACTGTCCAAGTTTGATGTCCGTCCCGCGGCCGGCCATGTTGGTGGCGATCGTCACCGCGCCGAGCTGACCGGCCGAAGCAATGACTTCCGCTTCGCGCTCGTGCTGCTTGGCGTTCAGCACGTTGTGCTTGATGTGGTGCTTTTTGGTCAGAATCTGCGACAGGTGCTCCGACTTCTCCACGCTGGTGGTGCCCACCAGAATCGGACGGCCCATATCGTGGAAGCCCTTGATTTCCTCAACAATCGCGTCCCACTTGTCGTCCCCGGCCATGAAGACCAGATCGTTGCGATCCTTCCGCACCACCGGAACGTTGGTCGGAATGACGATCACGTCGAGCTTGTAGATCTCGTGGAACTCCGTCGCTTCCGTGTCGGCGGTGCCGGTCATGCCCGCCAGCCGGTCGTACATCTTGAAGAAGTTCTGGATGGTGATCGTCGCCATGGTCTGCGTTTCCTGCTTGATCGGAACGCCTTCCTTGGTTTCCGCCGCCTGGTGCAAGCCGTCGGACCACTGTCGGCCGACCATCTTTCGGCCGGTGTTCTGATCGACGATCACGACCCCCATTTCGCCCTGATCATCCGGCGCGACGACGTAATCGCGGTCCCGCTGGTACACCACGTGCGCTTTGATCGCGTTTTCGAGCAGGTGAGGCAGATCGATGTTTTCACCGACGTAGAACGAGCCGATTTTCGCAAACCGCTGCGCCTCAGCGATCCCGTCGTGCGTCAGGTGCGCCTGCTTCTTGTCGAGTTTGACCTCGTAATACTGCGTGTACTTGTCGCGCTCGGCTTCGAGCGTTGGCAGCTCCGCCTTGGCGGCTTCCATTTCTTCCCGCATCGCCGGAATCTTTGCCTTATCCCGCGCGTTGCGGATGTCGCCTTCGAGACTGGAAATCTTCACGAGGCACGATTGCACTCTTTCGTCGGCCCGATCCCAGTCTTTCTGCTTTTCGATCAGATGCCGCGCGATCTTGTCCGCCACGTCGTACCGCGGCTGGTTCTGGTGCGCCGGTCCGGAGATGATCAGCGGCGTGCGCGCCTCGTCAATGAGCGTAGAGTCCACTTCGTCGACGATGGCGAACTCGCGCTTTTTCTGCACCTGCTCGCGCGGGCTTAGCTTCATGTTGTCACGCAGATAGTCGAAGCCGAATTCACTCGTCGTGCCGTAGACGACATCACAGGTGTACGCGAGCTGCTTCTGTTCGGGCGGCTGCATATGAAAGGGATGAATCGCCCCGGCGGTGAGCCCCAGCGCCTGGAAGAACGGAGCCGTCCAGTCACGGTCACGCTGCACGAGATAATCGTTCACCGTGACGACATGCACCTGCCGACCGGTCACAGCGGCGAGATAGCACGCCAGCGGCGCGACGATCGTCTTGCCCTCACCGGTTTTCATTTCCGCGATCTTGCCCTCGTAGAGCACGACCGCACCGATGATCTGCACATCGAACGGCCGGGCGCGGAACGGCGGCTTGGACTTCGGGTAGAGCTCGCGCACCGCCTCGTAGATTTCGTTCGGGATATCGAGGTACTGCCATCCCTTCAGCGGCTCCGAGTTGCCGCGATAGACATCCGCCGGCTCCCGTTCTGGCGCCTCATCCATTTTCTGTTTGGTTTCGGCGTAGAGCTTCTGGATGGGTTCGGGCAACCGCGCGACATCAAAGTTGTGCTCGGGATTGAAAATGTTCCGAATCCCGACCGCACGGTCCATGGCTTCACGCGCCACCGCAAAGGCCTCGGGCTGAACCTGTTCCGGACTCTCGCCCTGTTCAATGCGCTGACGAAACTCATCCGTCTTGCCGCGCAACTGCTCATCGGTCAGAGGTCGAATCTCCGACTCGAATGCCGTCACTTTGTCGACGACCTGCAGGTACTTCTTCACCATGCGCTGATTGCGCGTGCCGAACACCTTCTTCATCACGGTATTGAAACCCGGGATGGCCATACATCACCTCGTTCTTGTTTATGAATTGGAATCGAACTGCGAGATCAAGCCGATCGCGCGCACTTTCTGTGGCGCGACCTCTTATACGTCGGGCGATCTCAGCAGGTCGGCGGGGGCAGATCGAGCAGCGCTTCTCGCAAGGGCTCGGGGTGCGTTCGCGTTCCGACCGACGGCCGCAGGGCCATCTCCGGCGAAGCGAAAGGCGGAAGTTCTCCCGACCAGGTCAGGAGGATCAGCAGTTCATCCCCGCGATCGCTGCCGAGCAGATCTCGTGCGACGATCGCCACCGCCGTGGCCACCGTCCGCGCCGGTGAGCCGTCCAGCAACACCCGCGTCTCCACCTGCACCGCGCGCCCCTGCGGCGTGAAGCACGCCGCCGCCGCAACCGCCACCAGCGCCAGCAACGTCGTGGTGGTCACCACGCCACTGCCGGAACGCCCGTTCGGGCGAGCGGTCGCATTACGTTCGGTCACATGCGGCGGTCGGGATGGAGTTGCCTGTGTACTCATCGAATCACTCGAATCGATCTTGGGATACTGAAGTATCGTCACCTCACCGCCTCACGGCAAGGGGCGAAGCCCACCAGAGCCGGAAATCAGCACATATTGAACAGAATCGCCCCTGAAATCATTCCCTCCGGCGCGTCCCGTCGCCGATTCAATCACTTCCGCCGTAGGATGTCCCGGAATGTCTCGTCCCGCAGAATCCGTCACACCGCCACCCTCTGAGAACGGCCAAGTCGCCGCCCCGACCGGCAGCGCCCTTGTCTCCGGAGGCAACACGGGTCATGAGCTGCGTCTGCGCGTGGGCGGGATGAGCTGCGCCGGGTGCGCCGCCAGCATCCAGGGCGCGCTCGAACATCAACCGGGGGTTCGGGCCGCCACCGTCAGCTTCACCGAAGGCCGCGCCCGCGTTCAGGGCGATGCGCTCAATCCTGCGGAACTCATCCGCGTCGTGCAGGGCCGCGGCTTTGATGCCACGATCGAGGATTCCGACGATGCGCCCGCCCCGGATGAGCTGCGCACCGAGATCGAACTCCGTCAGCAGCGCACCGAACGCGCGTGGCGTTTCCGCGCGATCGTCGGTCTCGGCATTTGGGCCCCGATGGAAACCTTCCACTGGACCGCGCACGTCATGCACTGGCATTTCTGGTGGATGGGCTGGCTCATGCTGGTGGGTTCGACGATCGTCTTCGCCGTTGCCGGCGCGGGCTTCTACCGCTCCGCGTGGCGAGCCGCGAAGAAACGCACATCCAACATGGACACGCTGATCTCGATCGGCGCGACCACCGCATACCTCTTCTCAATGGTCGTGATCATCGCGCAGCAGTTCGGCCGGCTTGCGGATCAGCCGCTGTACTTCGCCGAAGCCGCCGCCTTGCTCGGGATTATCTCGCTCGGCCACTGGCTTGAGGCCCGCGCTGCCGCCAAAGCCGGATCGGCCGTTCGCGAACTGCTGGAACTTCAACCGGACGATGCGGAAGTGTTGACCGAATCGGGTGGCGATGCGACCCACCTGATCCCATCACGCGATGTCATGCCGGGCGATCATCTGCTCATCCGTCCGGGCAGCCGGCTTCCCGTCGACGGCACGGTGATTGAAGGCCGTTCGGAAGTCGATGAGTCCGTCGTCACGGGTGAACCGCTGCCGGTGCGCAAGGTCGAGGGCGATGCGGTGGTTGCCGGCTCGATGAACACGACCGGCCGGCTGGTCGTGGAAGCGAGCGTCGACGGCCGGCACACCACCGTCTCGCGCATCGCCGATCTGGTGCGCGATGCGCAAACGAGCAAGGCGTCGATCCAACGTCTTGCCGACCGCATCAGCGCGATCTTCGTGCCCAGCGTCCTCACCATCGGCCTGCTGACCTTTCTCGGCTGGTGGCTGCTCGCGGGGGAGCCGATCATCGGCGTGATCGCCACCGTCACCGTGCTCATCATCTCCTGTCCGTGCGCACTCGGTCTGGCGACGCCCATGGCGGTGATGGTCGGCACGGGTGAAGCGAGTAAGCGCGGCATTCTGATCAAGTCCGCCGCCGCGCTCGAACGTGCGGGAAAAATCCGGCATGTCGTGTTCGACAAGACCGGCACACTCACCGAAGGTCTGCCGCGCGTGCACACGATCGAATGTGACTCGCGTGATCATGATGAACGGACCGTCCTTCAACTGGCCGCCGCGGTCGAAAAGCCGAGCGAACACCCGATCGCCCGCGCGATCGTCCGCGCCGCGGAAGACCGTGAGTTGTCCATTCCGACGGTGGATGATTTTGAATCACTGACCGGCGAAGGCGTGCGCGGTCGTGTGGGTGAATATCTGGTTGAAGTGCGGCGCGATGATGTTGCCAGTTGCCGCGTGCTCGTCGACGGCCGACGAATCGCTCGCCTCACGCTGCGCGACCAGGTGAGGCCGGATGCACGTGCGGCCATTGAGAAACTTCGCACGCTCGGTCTGCAGATCACGATGCTCACCGGCGATCGTCGCAGCGCGGCGGAGGAGATCGGCCGCGAACTCGGGCTGGAGCCCTCAGAGATTCACGCCGACGCCACACCCGAATCAAAGTCGGCATTCGTGCGTGAACTCGAAGGTCACGTGATCATGGTCGGCGACGGGATTAACGACGCCGCCGCCCTCGCCGAGGCGGATCTGGGGATTGCGATGGCATCGGGAACGAACATCGCCATCGAATCGGCCGACGTGGTGATCCCCGGCGACCGTGTTCTGGCCGTTGCGGAAAGCATTGATCTGGCACGGCAATCGCTGCGCACGATCAAGCAGAATCTGTTCCTGGCGTTCATCTACAACAGTTCGGCGATCCCCGCGGCGGCGTTCTACCTGCTCGGCCCGCACGGACCGCTCATCGCGGCGATGGCGATGGCGCTCAGCGACATCTCCGTGATCGGCAACGCGCTCCGCCTCAAAGCCCGCCTCGCCCGCGCCCGGCTCCGGTCCAGTTGACCAGTTGATCGCCTAGGCGCTTGGGCGGTTGGGCGATATACACCCGCATGCCTCCGGCCTACGATTGACATGTTTGACGCACATTTGCCCTGCCCATGGAGATCGCCCGATGACCACGCACTTCGCCCGACGAGGATTTACAACCGCCGCAACCGGCGTGCTGATCGGCGTGCTATCCATTGGATTGTCCGGTTGTGACCGGCCGGGCGATGTCGGCACCGCAGCCGCCTCAGAAGCAGAAGCCGCTGCGTTCACGCAGCACTTCAAGATCGATGGCATGTTCTGCAGCGGATGCGAGCAGACGGTGCGATCGCGCATCAGCGAACTCGACGGCGTGGTGAGCTGCGAGGTCTCCCACCGGGAAGGCACGGCCGTGGTTCGGGTGCGGTCCGAGGACGTGATTGACCGCATTCTGTCGGAGGTCGATCAGGCCGGCTTTGAGATCTCATTGTCGGATCAGCCCGCGCTCGAGGAGGCCGCGGAAGAGAAGATCACGGCCAAGAGCGACTGAATCGTGCCGTTGACTCGATGGACTCGAATCACGATGAGGCGGCCGGGCCCGGCGAATCGATGCGGTACGTCATGCGCACGCAGTTGCCGGGCGGAATGAACTCGACTTCCGACATGAACGATCGCATCAGCATGATGCCGCGGCCGGAAGGCAGTTCGATATTCTCCTCCGCGGTCGGATCCGGCACGCTCGAGGGGTCGAACCCCTCCCCTTCGTCCTGAATCTCGATGGTGACGGCGTTTGGCTCGACCCACCAGCGGACGTGGATCGTGCGGTTGGGGTCTTCGTTGTTTCCGTGAATGAGCGCGTTGGCGAGGGCTTCTTCGGTGGCCAGCCGCACGGCGAAGCGCGCGGAGTCATCGAAGTCGAGCCGTTCAAGTTCAGAAAGAATCTGCTGTTCTGCGGGCTTCAGGCCATCGCTGCGCGCGGGCAGACGGAGTTCGCCGTGGGGTTCGGGATGAGACGTTCCGTTGACCATGGTGGTTGCTGCCTCACGGTGCCCCCACGACATTCGGAATCAGACGCTGGGTCTGATCGGGGATCTCGCCGCGCGACCCCGGAACGGGCTCATCAAGCGAAGCTTTCGATCGCTTCCTCGCTCGTCTTGTAAATCTTGAAGAGCTTGTTGAGCTTGGTGATCACGAAGATCTCGTAGATCTGGGGATCGATATCCGCCAACCGGAGTTGGCCGTCCTTGCTCTTGATCTTGTTGTTGATCGTAATGAGCGTGCCGAGTGCAGCGGAGGAAAGGTGGTCGACGTTCTGAAAGCTGATCAGCAATCGCGGCTGGGGTTGCGCATCGATCAACTGGCCGATTTCCTCGCCGATTCGTTGAATGTTCGCCTCATCGAGGATGTTGCGATCGATGAATTCCACGCACGTGATTCCATCACGTTCAGCAACACGAAGGCGCGAGGCGGCAGATGTCATGGGACGTCGTTGCTCCTGAGAAGAGGATCGTTCAGCATAGGTTAATCGGGCCGCGGGCAATTGGCAAAACGGCCGCGTCGAAAAAGCATGAGTACCCGGAATGCCCGGGACAGCATGTGCGATCAGCGTCGATTGCCTCGTGCCGCGGGATAAACCGTTGGTTTCAAGATAGCGGCCCATTTCTCGCTGCAAAGCGTGGCGGGTGCGTACATTTGCACTGAATGAAGAAAGCGGCGGCACTCACGGATGCCGCCGCTCTGGATACAGATTGGGAGCGCGGTTCAACGGAGCAGCGAACCGTTGCCGCCGAGCTGATCGGAGAGGCCGGGGAAGAGCATATCTTCGTTCTCGGCCTGGATGATGATCTCAGGGCGAAGGAGAATCAGCAGCGATGACTCGTCCTTGCTGGTGATGCGGTTGGTAAAGAACCGGTTGATGAACGGAATCTTGGAGAGCACCGGTACACCGGTTTCCACCTCGATCTCACGCACCTGACGAGCGCCACCGAGCAGCAGCGTTCCCTTATCGGGAACCATGACGGAGGTCCGAATGTTCTGCCCGGAGATGATGGGCAACTCGAACTGACCTTCGAGAGGTTGCCCCGCACCGCCACCCAATGTGCCGCCGCCCGAGGCCTGACCGACCGTGGTTCCTTGATCAAACCCTTCGATTTGGGAGGAGGCGAAGATCACCGTCATGTTGACGTAGCGGCGATCCGCGGAAACGACCCCCTGAATATCGAGCACGAAACCATCGAAGACTCGGTCAATGACGGGAGTGAACGCGGTACCGCCCGTTCCGACGATCGGGTTCAACGCTGAGACAAAGGTGGTGGCGGTGGCAACCGCAATCCAGGCCCGTTCGCCGTTGAAGAACGTCAATCGCGGCGCGGACATAACGACGGTCCGTCGATCGGCCTGCGTGGCTTCGATGAGCAGATCGACCTGGATGTCATCTAGGAACTGTAGGCCGACCGTCGCGGCTGGCCCGAGCACTGACGCAGTACCAAACAGTTCCTTGGCAAGACCAAGCGAACCCTGAGTCACGCCGATCGGTGAGAAGCCCTGCTGGTTCGCGATCGGCGAGAAACCCCCAGTGCCGGCCGCATAGGTGAAACCGTCAGGAATACCGTCGCCGGTCGTGTCAATCGGAATGGCGACCGCGTTACCGGTTGCAATGTTCGAAATGTTGAACGGGTTGGGCGTATCTGCATCCAGTACACCGGTCTGGCCCGGGCCGCCGAAAATGATGGTGTCCAGCGGCTGGCCGCCCGGGCCAAAGAAATCGCTCAACTGGAAATTGGGGTCGACGGCCCGCGCCTGCTGGAACATCGTGTTATTGGTGTTGAAGTACAGGTCAAGGTCTACGCCGATCTGCTCGAACCATGTCGTATCAACATCAAGAACGCGGGTTTCGACATTGATTTGGAGGGATCGAATCTCGCGCAACTGGGAAAGCAGTCCTTCGATATGTCGATGGTTGCCGGGCGTCTGGGTAATGATGAGGTTGCCACCGTACTCTTCGATGGTCCCCACATCACCCAGTCCGCGGTCGCGCCAACTCTCCGGGTCGACGGTTTCATAGATCAGATCAACGATCTGGTTGATGA
>RECV01000179.1 GCA_007693845.1 Phycisphaerales bacterium | reverse complement strand
TTGTACGATGTGGCCGAGGCCCGAACGGGCCCTTGCAGTATGGGCAAGGGAAGGTTTTGCCGGAATCCTTTTCCGCTTTCAGTAATTCACGGATCAGTGTAGAGGCACGTTCTTTGGTGAGGCCGTCGAACGACTTATGCCCAAGTGCGCGCAAGAATTGCTTTTGCCGTTGTGTCGGTTTCGCCATAGCATTTTGCCTCTCGATGCACACTGTTGAAGGGCGGCAGTGAATCTCACCTCCGATTGGTCTATGCAGCATACATGCTCGCCCTGTCCATTCGCCAACCGCTCCCGGAACAGCCATCGGGTCGTCACGGCGGATCTTCACTACGCGTCGAAAGTTGGCATGCAGGCACGAAGGGCTGTGATCCGTTCACCCTCTCACCCCACCACCCGATTCACGCCCCTCACCGTCTTGCCGCGCCGCGCGGCATCGGCCGTGCGGCCATCTCGCATTGCTGCAGCGGGCTCGTGCGATGCCGGCGGTGCGATGAGCACGGATGTGAGTTATGCTAAAATGGTGAATCACTGCTTTTTCAGAGGAGAAACGCGCTGTGACCTCCCCCACGTTATCTGCTGATGAACGGAGCCGGTTCGCCGATTCGCTGCGCTGCGCGATCGATGCTTTGAAGTCGATTCAGCGCGAGGACGGCCACTGGTGCGCTGAACTCGAGGGCGATTCCATTCTCGAAAGCGAATACCTGCTCATGAAGTTCATCCTCGAGCAGGAACGCCAGCCCATGGCCGGCGGCCGGGACGGCTGGGCAACGCTCAGAAAAATCGCCAACTGCCTGCGCGATCAGCAGCGCGAGGACGGCGGGTGGGGGCAGTTCCCGAACTCGGGTGTGGATATCAGCGCAACGGTGAAGGCCTACTTCGCGCTCAAACTGATGGGTGATGACATCAACGCGCCGCACATGGTCGCGGCCCGTCAGTGCGCGGTGAAGCACGGCGGCGCGGAGGCGTGCAACAGCTTCACGAAGTTCTATCTCGCGTGTCTCGGTCAGATTTCCTGGAACGCCGTGCCGGCCATCCCGCCGGAGCTGATCTACCTGCCGGGGTGGTTTTACTTTCACCTGACGAAGGTGAGCGCGTGGACGCGCACGATGATTCTGCCGCTCTCGCTGGTGGTGACGCTGCGTCCAACGCGGCGGTTGCCGAGCGAACTGGGCATCGATGAGCTGTATTGCGATCAGGCCAGGCGGCACAAGCAAATGGGCAAAGCCGACACGCCCCCGATGTGGAACCGGATCTTCCTCGCGCTCGACAAGGCGCTGAAGATCCTGCACAGCTTCGGCGGCACGCCGATCCGGCGGCTGGCGATCAAGCGCGCGGAGAAGTGGATTCTCGAGCGCGCGGGACAGGACGGCCCGGCGCGCACCGCGGGGCTGGGCGCGATCTTTCCGCCGATGGTGTATCTGCAGATTGCGTTTCGAGCGCTCGGCTACAAGCGCGATCACGAAGTCATTCAGCGCGCGGAGCGCGAGCTGGATGAGTTCTTCATCGAGGAAGGCGATCAGATACGCATTCAACCGTGCTTCAGCCCGGTGTGGGATACGGGGATCGCGCTCTACGCGCTGACCGATGCGGGGTTGACGAGTGATGATCCGAACGTCCGCCGCGCGTCGCAGTGGCTGCTTGGTCAGGAGTGCAGGCACGTCGGCGACTGGGTGGACAACCTCAAGCCGGCCGATGCGCAATACTATCTATCACAGGCGCGGCTCTACGACATGAACCCGGAGCACGCCCCGGAGCTTGCCCCGGACTTCGGCTGCGGGTGGTACTTCGAGTACGACAATGCGTGGTATCCCGACTGCGATGACACGGCGATGGTCGCCATGGCGCTCCACCGCGCGGGCGGGGAAGAGAACATCGCGGCGGGCAAGCGCGGCATCGACTGGGTGCTGCGCATGCAGAATGATGACGGCGGATGGGCCGCGTTCGATCGCACGCGGCACCGGCAGATTCTCGAGTACGTGCCCTTCGCCGATCACAACGCGATGCAGGACCCGTCCTGTCCGGACATCACCGGCCGCGTGCTCGAATGTCTTTCGTGGCACGGCTACGACCGTTCTCATCCCGCGGTGAAGAAGGCCATCAAATACGTGCGCGATCAGCAGATCCTCTGGGACAGCGCATTCGATCCCCCATCGCGCGATGAAACGTTGATCGATCGGCACATGCGGCTCGGTGAAGAGCCGCCGAAGAACGCCCACGGCTGCTGGTTCGGGCGCTGGGGCGTCAATTACATCTACGGCACGTGGCAGTCGGTCATCGGCCCCATCCGGTGCGGGGAGGACCCCGCGCAGGAGTGGATTCAGCGCGCCGGCCGATGGATCAAGTCGATCCAGAAGGAAGACGGTTCGTTCGGCGAGTCGGCGATGACGTATGAAGACCCCTCGCTCAAGGGCCAGGGGCCGAGCACCGCATCGCAGACGGCGTGGGCGGCGATGATCCTGCAGGAAATCTACGGCCCGGATGATCCCGATCTGAAGCGCGCGATCGACTGGCTGACGAAAACGCAGCTCACCGATGAACAGGCGCGCGATCCGGAACAGAATCCCGATGGCGATCCAGCCGGGTCGTGGCGCGAAACCGAGTTCACCGGCACGGGGTTCCCGCGCGTGTTCTACCTGCGATACCATCTTTACCGGCTGTACTTCCCGCTGATGGCGATCGGGCGGTATCTCTCAGCGCACGACATAGATGTGGCATCAGTTCGTCAACAGAAGTCAGCCATGGAAACAAAGCCGGAGATGGTCGGGATATCATGACAACGGCCGCGGCGGATGCGCTGCACTGTGGGGTGAACCATGAAAATGAAGGCAGGACTGTTTCTGCTTCTCTTCGGCGGGATCTGGACGTTCGTCACGATGGCGTTCAACATCATCATGCTGACGAGCGCGATTGATATCTTCCGGGCGCAGCAGTTTGCTGAAACGACCGGGACGATCATTGCCGCGGAAGTCGATCGGCGTCGCGGTTCGGATTCAACGAGCTACGCCCCGGCACTCGAATACTCCTACGACATCGCGGGGCAAACCTACACCGGGACGCGTTACGGCGTACGGGACGTCTCAACATCGAACCGCGGGTATGCCGCGAGGATCGTACAGGATCACCAACCCGGCACCGAGGTGGTCGTGTATTACGACCCAAACCAGCCGGAGAACGCGGTCCTGAACCGCGAGTTCAGCGGGCCGATGATGATCCTGCCGATCTTCATGACGCCCTTCAATGCGGTCATGCTCGGCTGCTGGTGGATTGCTCTGTCTTCGATCTGGATCAAGACCCGACGGCCGATCGCGGGAGGATATCGGGTGCGGTATTTTCCACCGCTGCTCAATGTTCGCCTGAGCGCGATCTCGCCGGTCTACGGCTTTCTTGCCGGCGCGGGTTTCACCGGCTTCCTGCTGATCTTCGCCATTCTGATTCCGACCCAGGGGGATCCTTCGCTGGCCATGGTCCTCTGGTCCATGATTGGTGTGGTTTGCGGCGGTGTGTGCGGCGTGTTCATTGCGTGGATCTACAACCGAAGTCCCAAGCGCTGGCTGACGCTCGATGAATCCACCGGCGAGATCATTCTCCCCACCTTGAAGGGACGTGGGCATGAAAAGACGGTTGACCGCGATTCAATCGAAGCGATCGAACTCATGCCGGCGACCGAACTCGAACAACGCACCGGCAAACGTTGGGCAAGCACCCGGATGGGCGGTCGGGGCAGTTCTCAAGGTGACGCCGTCGGCCACGCGGTTGTCTTCGTTCGGCAGCCGGCCGATGACACCGAAACGGATCGCGATACGCTGATCCCGGTGCTCATCTGTCTGTCACAGATTCGAGCGGAACTTTTCGCTTCGTGGCTGGCGGAGCAGCTAGACGTCGTTCGCCGATGACCGGTGCCGGTGTCAGCGTGGCAAGCAGATGCCATGCGTGTCCCGACCTGACGCGAAGGTGAACAAACACGAATAGCGTGGGCCGATAGAGAGACGTCCTACTCTACTGGCGATGTTTGACGTGCGCCGCCATGTTGGGTGGGCATTTGATCGAAGATCGTGCGTACCGCAATGTCGGATGTAAAAATGCGACGCGCGCTATGGCCGACGCCCTCCAGAACGTACAGCCGATGCCGCTCGTGGACTTCCTCGCCCAATCGGTATGCGAGATAATCGTGGTACGTTTGCGCCCTCGCCAATCGGTGCGGGCCCTGCAGCAGCGCGCCGCACGAGCGATCCAGATACGCACCTTCCGGGTCATTGTCCTCCGCGCCCATGATGTACGTCACGCTGCGTGCAGCGTACTGCTCGCGCAGTCGCGCAAGACCCACGCGCGACATGTACCGATTCAATCGTTCCGATCCGCGCGTGTAGTGATTGAACGAAGGACATCGCTCGCGAATGGATTGCGGCACCGGGCCGAATGTGCCGTTCTCCGGATCGAGCAGGCGATGGTCGCAGAAGTACACGTACGATGACGGGTTCGACACGATGTAGTGCACCTCGATTCCACGTTCACCCAGCCAGTCATGAACACGGTTCGACGCTGCGAATCGGTTGGCATACTGACCGCCGGCCGAATGGCCGACGATGACGATCCGTTCGAGCGATCCGTACTGCTCCGCGATCGATACGAGCATCCGCTCCAGGGCGGCGTAGGAACTGATGCTCTCAGATCTTCTCAGGTCGGATGTCGAGCGTGATTGATCGCCGCGTTTCCATCCCGCGTTGGTCCAGAACGCGATGTCATCATCCAGCCCGCTCGCGCGCAGATCGGCCGCCATCGGGAACTGCGGCGTGATGAGGAGCGTCGTCGCGCCGCGGCCGGAACGTGCCGCGACCATGCGCGAGACGCGGTGATAGAGCTCGGCGTTCCGAAAAGTGCCGTGCACGTTCACCAGCACGTGCGTGATCCGGTCGGTCCCCTGCCCCAGTGCGGGTTGGGAAATGTACGGCAGGCGCAGGGTCTCTTCGCCAACCTGCATAGGAAACCGCTCCGGCAGAATGGCGGTGGTGCGCTGCGCCAAAGCGGGGGCGGCGAGCAGCACGATGGCGAGCAGCGCGACCATGCCGTTCAAGCCGTGAAGCCGTCTCATAACCGCATGCATTGATCGGACGTTCTCAGCCGGGTTGTTTCGCATTCGAACGGGACTCCTTCCAAGACAATTTCGCGGCCGGGATGGGCTCGGACGCGGTTCCGGTGAAATCAACCGAAATGCAGCCGGATTCCTTCCCAACAATACAAATGAAACCGCATCAAGGATGCATCAGGAGAAGACCCGTGAGTACACCCGACGATTCCCACCGTATGCCCCCCGCTCATCCCGTCTATGCCGGCGGCATGCCCGGTCCGATCTACGCCGTGGCCTATCCACCCCCCGCCGCGACGTGGAACGGCCTGGCGATCTTCGGCTTCTGCCTCTCGCTGGTCGGGCTGTTCATTCCCACCGGCATCGTCTCGCTTCTGGGCCTGCTCATCAGTCTGGTCGCACTGACCAAGCCGCCGCGTGGATTCGCGATCTTCGGCGTCTTGCTGGGTCTGCTCGGCACGCTGTTCTGGTTCGCGATCATGATCACGCTGCTCGTGACCGGCATGCTCGGGGCGATCGCTTTCCTTATCGCGATGGCGGTCTTCTTTGTGTTCGTGCAGCCGGAAACACTCGCGGTCACGTCCGACATGATGAACATCCTGATCGCCAGCGCGGAACACGAGAAGAAGCACGGCACGTTGCCCGAGTCCGTTGATGACCTTGAACTCGAACGCATGCACCAAATCGATCCGTGGGGCATGCCGTACCGCCTGGTGCTGACCGATGACCCGGATCTGCCGCTCGACATCATCAGCGCAGGACCGGACAGTGAGTTCGACACCGATGATGACATTCGCCTTTCGCGCATCGAGGAGTACCTGCGTTTCTCCTTTGAGCAGTTCGGCGATCGAATGGAGACATTCGGCAAGCGCATGGAAGTCTTCGAAGAGTCCAGCATCTTCAAGGTCAAGCGCGCCAGAGTTGGCAACGCTGCGTTTTGCACCGACGCCGGCGTAGCGGCCTCGCCCGATCGGACAACGACGCGTGATCGGTATGAACGACTGGCCGAGGCAAAGGGTGATCGTGACGACTCCAGGGAAGCCGAGTCAGACTCCTCTCCGTTGAATACGAAGCCCGCGCCGGAGCCCGAACCGGAACCCGAGCCGGCTGCTGAACCGGATGAGGTTGCTCCGGATGCGGCCCCCACTGGCGATATTGTGCGTTCGCAGGGGTAGCCGCGGCTTCTGGCGGTCTGATCTATCGGCGAACCCTGATCAGCATCGAGATATTGATCTGGAACGACGCCACACGAAAGACATGAATATCAACAATGTCTTCATCTTGATGCCGCATGATGATTCCGGGGATGAGGAGGATCAGGATCAGCTGCGCCAGCGTGAAGCCGAGGCAGAGCGGATTGCGCTACGCACAAGGGGTCTGCCCGAACGCTGGCGTCTGATGCCGCTCGCTCGGGAACAAGTTGAACACGATGCCGGCGAACTTTCGATCTGGATCGGGATCATTGGCACGCTGATCGTGCTCTTCATGGCCGGCTGGGCGGTTATCGCCGTCGAACGCCAGGCGCGCACGGTTGGTTTCACGCCGATCACCGGTGTGATCGTCGAATCCGATCTCAAGAAGACCGATTTCGTCTTGGAGGAACAGGCTTACAAGGTCGTCAAGGCGACCGTCCTGTACGACTACGTCATCGGTGATCAGCCGTACACAAACGACCAGATTCGGTACGGACTTTCGGCCATGGAGAATGACGCAGCGCGCGAGTTCCACGAAACACATCCCATCGGAGCGCCGGTCACGGTGTACTACAACCCTGCGAACCCGCAGAGTTCGGTGCTTCAGACCGGCCTGCACAGGCAAGATCACCTCTCGCTCTGGTTTGGGATCGCCTGCATGTGCACCATGATCGCCTGGTGGATGTGGTTGATTCCACACCGCATGGCGGCGAATGGCCGACGTCCGGCCGGGGGCGTGCAGATCCGCACGTACGGTCCCTGCATCAACTCGCGAATGACCACGCTGCCTCCGATTGCCGTCGCGCTGGGAGTCGGAATCATGGTCATCACGACCGGATTGATATTGCTCATCGCGACGCGCCCGGATCTCTCGCCGATCGCATGGGTTTCACTCACGCTGCTGACCGCCATTGCACTCGGCACGCTCGTCGGGTGGGCGTGGGCCTGGCTCTATCGCGCCGAACGACACTGGCTCACGATCGACACGGAACGGCAATTCATCATCACGCAGGGGATGGGTGAAATGATGCCCCCGCGTGAAGTGCCCCTGAAAGAAATCGCCGCGGTCACGCTCGGACGTTTTGAACCGCAGAGATCCGTTTCCTCCCCGATCAAAGAAGCAACTGAAGAAGACGCAACGGATGACGGCAAATCACTTGAAGATGCCGGCGATGATGAGAATCTTCAGAACGATGACACGCCTGCCCCGCCGGGAGGCACGCTGGTTCTGCTGCATGTGCGTGATGTGGCCGACCCACGCCCGCTGGCGGTTCCTGCCGCCTCATTCAGTAACGCCGTCTGCGCGATCCACTTCGCCCATTGGCTCAGCGACCAGATCGGCCGGCCGATGACCTGGCGCGAGGAGACGAAGCCGGCAACCGGGGCTGCGGCCGACCACGAAACACAACAAGTTGGCGGCACGGGATAAGATTCGAACTCGGCCCTCGACTATCGGCAATCCGGATCAGCCGGGGTGTCCAAAACCCGTCCGATCACGGGTACCATTGCGAGTTGCCCACTGACTCTTGACGAACCATCAACACCTGAACGAAGCCCCCATGCCCCGCATCACCCTTCCCGACGGCAGCACCCGCGAATTTGATCACCCCGTCACCGCGCACGAGGTGGCGAAGGACATCGGTTCCGGCCTTGCCAAGGCCGTCATCGGCGCGAAGATCGACGGCGAGATCTGCGACCTCGCGACCACCATTGACCGCGACTGCAAACTCGAACTCATCACGCCCGTTGATCGCAAGACCGGCGAGTCATCCGACGAAGCGCTGTACCTCATCCGCCATAGCTGCGCGCACGTCATGGCCGAGGCGATCCAGCGCGTCATCTGCCCGCGCATCGAACTCGTCTACGGCCCGCCGGTCGAAAACGGCTTCTACTACGACATGCGCCTACCGGAAGGCGTGAACTTCTCCAGCGATGATTTCGAACAGATCGAAGCGGAGATGGAGAAGATCATCAAAGAGGATCGGCCGTTTACACGTTTCGAAATGCCCGTCGATGAGGGGATGAAAAAGCTGCGTGATGAAGGCAGTAAGTACAAGCTCGACAATGCCGAGCGCGCCGTCGAAGCGGGTTCCGATCGACTCAGTTGGTACGCCACCGGCGAGCCGGGGAAGAACTGGGAAGATCTCTGCCGCGGCCCGCACGTGCCGTCGACCGGGCGCATCGGCGCGTACAAGATCACCTCGCTCGCCTCCTCCTACTGGCACGGCGATGCGGACTCTGATTCATTGCTGCGCGTCTACGGCACCGCGTTCGCCGATCAGAAACAACTCGACCGCTATCTCGAACAACTCGCCGAAGCAAAGAAACGCGACCACCGCGTGCTCGGCAAACAGCTCCGCCTCTTCCACGTCGATGAAACCGTCGGCCAGGGATTGATCCTCTGGACACCCAACGGCGCGGTTGTGCGGCAGGAACTGCAGAACTTCATCAGCGAAGAATTGCGCAAGCAGGGCTATCAGCAGATCTTCACCCCGCACATCGGCAAGCTGGAACTCTACAAGACCAGTGGGCACTTTCCGTACTATCAGGACAGTCAGTATCCGCCGCTGATCCATCACGAACACCTGAAAATGCTTGCCGATGACGGCTGCTCGTGCGCGCAGCTCGCCAACTCAATGAAGGAAGGCGAGGTCGAGGGTTATCTCCTCAAGCCGATGAACTGCCCGCACCACATCAAGATCTTCGACTCTCAGCCGCACAGTTACCGCGATCTGCCGGTGCGCCTCGCGGAGTTCGGCACAGTGTACCGTTGGGAACAGTCCGGCGAGATCGGCGGCATGACGCGCGTGCGCGGGTTCACGCAGGACGATGCTCACCTCTTCTGCACCGAAGATCAGCTCGCCGAGGAACTCGTCGGCTGCTTGTCGCTGGTCAAGATCATCTTCAAGACGCTCGGCATGGAAGACTACCGCGTGCGCGTCGGGCTGCGCGATCCTGATTCGAGCAAGTACGTGGGTGATCCGAAGAACTGGGGCAAGGCCGAACAGGCGTGCCGCGAAGCCGCAAAGGGGCTCGGCGTACCGTTCAGCGAAGAAGCCGGCGAAGCCGCGTTCTACGGCCCGAAGATTGACTTCGTGGTCAAGGACGTCGTCGGCCGCGAGTGGCAACTCGGCACGGTGCAGGTCGATTACAACCTGCCCGAACGGTTTGATCTCTCGTACATCGGCCCGGACAATCAGCCGCACCGGCCGGTGATGATTCACCGCGCGCCGTTTGGCTCGATGGAACGATTCATCGGCGTGTTGATCGAACACTTCGCCGGCGCGTTCCCGACCTGGCTCGCGCCGGAACAGGTGCGCGTGCTGCCGATCAGCGAGAAGTCGGCGGACTACGGCCGGGAAGTCTTCGAGATGCTGAAGGCGGCGAAAGTGCGCGTCACCCTTGATGATTCAAACGAGCGCATCCAGGCGAAGATCCGCGAGGCGACCGAATGGAAGATTCCGTATCTGCTCATCGTCGGCCCGCGCGATGCGGAGTCGCGGCAGGTGAGCGTCCGCGCCCGCGGTTTCATGAAAGACCTCGGCGCGATCCCGCTGGATGATTTCGTCGCAACCGTGCGTGAGGAGATCACCACCCGCGGCGCCGCCACGGTGATCGAAGAGCACTTTCAAGCTGCCGCGACCGCGTGATGGGTATCATGAATCACGTAACACGGAAAGGATCACGAACATGCCGCAGAACGAGATTGATGAGGTCGTCTTTATCGTTGAAGAAGAGCCGGAGGATGGCGGCTACTCGGCCAGTTGCAGTCGCTGGGGCATTTACACGCAAGGCGATAATGCTGACGACCTTCGCCACATGGTTGTCAATGCCGTCGAGTGCCGTTTCGCGGATGAGCCGATCAAGCCCAAGCAGATTCGCCTGCACTTTGTCCGTGATGAGGTGATCGCAGCGTGAAGCTGCCGCGCAATGTCACCGGCCGACAACTCACTTCCGCGCTCAACACGCTCGGGTATGAAGTCACGCGCCAGCGCGGCAGCCACATACACCTCATTACACAACTGTCAGGCGAACATCACCTCGTCATCCCGGATCATCGCCCGCTCAAACCCGGCATGTTGAATCGCTTGCTCAAGGACGTCGCGGAACACCATGGCATGAGCCGGGATGAACTGATCGAGAAACTGCGGCTGTGATATTCGTCAGATGCGTCGCTGTAAGGTCATCACTGATGCGTCGGCACCTTTTCACGCGCCCAGTTCACGAGCTTGCAGGCGATTTCGATTGCCCGCGCCGGGCGAACGATTGTCCAGTACCGGTGTTTCGAAACGCTTTGCTTCTGTCACGGGATGCCGGGACAGAATCTCGGCAAGCCGAGACCGCAGCAAAGCTCACCCGGACACGGGCAAAGGAAGATGCAGCGCGCAGTGTGAGCGCGGGACGGTGCCCCGCGATCGCTGAGATGGCTTCATCGAGTTTGATTCCACTCACGCTCTTGGTCCCGAGCGATGGTGGTCCTGCCGATCGTCAATCCGGGCATGCGCCCCACGCATCGAGCAGCGCGAGCAGGTCAAAGACGTTAACCACGCCTTCGCCGGTGAGATCGGCCGGGCAGTCATCGGGATCAGTGCACGGGCCCCACGCATCGAGCAGCGCGAGCAGGTCGAAGACGTTGACCACACCGCTATCGGTGAGATCTTCCGGGCAAGGTGTGATGTCGGGCACTTCGACGGTGACATCGCCCACCATGCCGAAGATGAGGTGCGGCTCGCAGTAGTACGGGTAGATATTGTCCGGCATGGGGTTGTCATCGAGAAACTGCTGATCGAAGGTGACTTCGAACGTCAGGCCGGGAGCATCCACCGGCGGGCCGGAACTGAAGTTGCCATCGGGATTGCCGTCGACACCGCTGACCACGTTGTGTTCGCCGCCGGCCCAGGTCCAGCGGACGGTATCGCCGGCTTCGATGGTGATCTGCGCCGGGGTGAAGCTGAAACCCGGGCCGACCTGAACATCGTGCACGGTCTCGGCATTGACGGCAGCCACGGTCGCGCTCAAAGCGATCACGCCGGCAACCAGACTCGCGCTTTGGATTCCTCTCCTGATCATCATCCTGCATCCTCCTTCAAATCTTTCGGGTGTAGTGATCTATCAGTGCGAAGCGAACGAACCGTTGGGCGGTCCGGACTCGACCCTTCCATACTGGAGAATAGTGCTGTGAAACGTAAGTCATTTCCGCGAGATTCGCCCTCACAACGCACGGTGAGCCTCGATCCGCTGAACGAACGGGCCGCATACCAAAACAGGGACCGAACGTACAGGGCGCACCAGCGCGGACGCGGTGTACTGAGTCTGCTGAGGGTGTGCGGATAGTGTGTGAATTCAAAAGACACGCCGCTGCCGCATAAAGCGGCAGCGGTGTCATTCTGTTGGTTGGCTATTGATGCGCGATGCTTGGCATTCTCATCGCATCATCAGCACGGTCATTCATCAGTTCACGCGTAGCAGAATGATGCGGGTGGAACCACCCGAACGCACGCGCAGGCGCACGCCGGTGGAAAGATCCGCTCGCTCCACCGCTTCCTCGAACTCCTCGATGGACCCGATGTCGGTCCCGTCGACCGAAAGAATGACATCGTTCGGCCGCATGGCGGTAACGGCGCTACGCGCCGCGACACTGCCGGAACGAATCTCGTCGATCACCACGCCGGTCGGTTCGCGGAATCCGAGGCGTTCTGCCATCTCGGAAGTCATCTCTTTGACGGTGAGGCCGAGTTTCTCACTCGCCGCGGTCGCCGGGCCGGATCGTTCGCCGCGCGCCTGCGCAAGCATTTCTTCCGATGTCGGTCGTTGACCGAGGGTCACGGGAATGCGCTTTTCCTCGCCGCCGCGGAAGATCTTCATTTCCACTTCCGTGCCGGGCGGGAACGTCGCGATCATGGTCTGGAGTTGATTGCCGCGCGCTGTCGGCCGGCCGTTGATGCTGATCACGATGTCTTCGGGCTTGAGGCCGGCTTCATCGGCAGGACTGCCAGACGTGACATCCGCGATGAGCACGCCGTCGATTCCAACGTAGCCGTACGACTCGGCCAGATCCTGATCGAGGTTCTGGATCGCCACGCCAAGCCAGCCGCGGGTGACTTCGCCGTCGTCGATGAGTGCGGTCATGACGGATTGGACGAGGTCGGCGGGAATGGCGAAGCCGACGCCCATGTAAGTGCCGGTGCGCGAGATGATGGCGGTGTTGATGCCGACCACTTCACCGCGCAGATTCACCAGTGGCCCTCCGCTGTTGCCGGGGTTGATCGCCGCGTCGGTCTGAATGAAGTTTTCGATACCGAGCATGCCCTGCTGATCGCGGATGATGCCGATCTGTCGTCCGGTCGCGCTGACGATGCCGGCGGTCACGGTGTGGTCAAGCCCGAACGGGTTGCCCATCGCGAGCACCCATTCCCCGGGTTCGCTGGGGGTGGACGCAAAGCGTGCGGCAGTGAGGCCAATGGCGTCGATGCGAATGATCGCCAGATCAGTCGTGGCATCGGTACCGATGACCTCGGCCTGATACTGACGACCGCTGTCCAGTTGAACGTTGATCGTGTCAGCATCGCCGATCACGTGGTAGTTGGTCACGATGTAGCCGTCGGGAGAAACGATCACGCCGCTCCCCTGGCCGCGCCGTTCGTACCGTCGTTCCCGCTCGCGCGGCTGACGGTCGTTATCACGATCACGCGGCTGGGCGCGATCGAACGGCGACGGGCCGAAGAACCGCTCGAAGAAATCATCGCCGAAAGGATCAAGCCGCCGCTCCGGCACGCGTTCGACGACTTCCTGCACGGTGTTGATGTTGACGACGCTCGGCGCGACGGCGCTGCTGATGGTGCGGAAGGCATTGGAGAGATTGACCGCGGTTTGAATCTCCTCGGTCATTTCGATCGCCGGGGTGTGATGCTCATCCGCCCGGACCGTGCTCGCGCCTTGCGGCAGTTGCACAATGCCGATCAGCCCGGCAAAGGCGAAGGTCAGACAGGCCGTGATTAGAATCGTCGTGGCCCGGTTACGGTTTGGCGTGTTCTGGATGCGGCGCATGCTCGCGTCCTCCATCGTTCGGTTGAAAGTGGGGAGCGGATCAAAGGAATCCGCCCTCGAGATATCGTCGTAAAGCGTTGCCCGGGCCAGTCGGCTCCGGGCAACGGGTTATCGGGCACTTCGCTTACGTGGCTCAGTTAGAGGCACGATCACGGACTTCGATTCGCCGCGGCCGGGCTGTTTCGTGCTTCGGCAGGGTGATGCGCAGCACGCCGTCGGTGCATTCGGCCTGAATGCCCTGCGGGTCGATGGTGTTATCCAACTCGAAGCTGCGGAAATAATCGCCCACGCCGTACTCGTGCACGAACCAGCGACGACCGTTCAGTGTGCGATGGCGTGAACTGACCTTGGCGTGCACGGTGAGAACGCCACGATCGATTTGGAGATCGATATCGCCGGACTGCACGCCGGGCACATCCATGAGAATGGTGAACTGATCGTTCTCACGAATGATGTCCGCATCCGGGCGATACTGCCAGCCCTGCGGGGTCGTCAGATCTTCCTGGCGCTCCGCCAGCGATGCATTGTCAGTCGTTGCATTCACCTTTGTTTCAATCGTGTTCGAGTTTGTGGTGGTCATCGCCTTTTCATTCGTCGACTTCGTCTTGCTTGATGTCATGGTGACAAACCTCCCTGGCATTGCCTGCATACCTCAGAACGCTTGAAACCAAACTTTCATTCCGATCATTCCTGCAACCGGTCCTTGGGACCGGCGCGATTGGAGATGATCACGCCTGTGCGGCAGCACCCGCCGGATTGCTCTGGCCGCGAACTTCAATGCGGCGAGGCGTGGCCTTGGCCGACTTCGGCAGGGTCACGAGCAGCACGCCGTTCTCCAGCGACGCTTCCACCCGCTCCGCCTCGAACTCGACCGGCAGATCCAGCGTTCGGGTGAACTTGCCCATCGGTCGTTCACGTCGGATGTAATCGACGTTCTCGCTGTCTTGTGGCGTCCTTTCGCCGCGAATGGTCAGACGATGCTCGTGGACATCGAGTTCGATCTGATCGCGGGAAAATCCGGGGAGTTCCGCTTCGACGTAGACCGCCTGCTCATCCTGCCAGACGTTCAGCGGCGGGAAAGTCGTCGCGGAGAAGATCGAACTGCTCGCGTTCGCCATGTCCTCGAACATGGAATCGAAAACGCGGTCCCAAGTCGGACGTCCAGTACGCACAGGATTCATTGTCAATCGTCTCATCAACATGGCAACCTCCTTTTTCTGGTCAATTCATCCTTCATCAACCAAACGACTTCTCGGGCAGAGGAAACCGTGTCCGGACCACCCGGGCACCTGCCGAGCTTCGTGGAGACAGAACACAAATGCCGTGCCAATCGATCGGCGGAACCAGACGGCGAATTCCGGCCGGAGAAGCGCAGATAGGCACGATCCGCGCTGTCACGGTGACGCCCACCACCGATTTCCTCCTGTCAAAATGACAACCCGCCGGCTCACCGCCGACCATCTGTTCGGGAAGCCCGCCGACCTGCCTTGCGGATCAGTCAAGTCACGCGTTCAGGAACTCGGCAGGCGATCGCGCCAGTGTGCCGCCTCTTCCGGTCGACCCAGCGCCTCGTAGGTCGTTACCAGCCGCTCGATCAGACCAGCCGGAACGACCCTTTCCGTTGTGGCGAACGGCTCGTGCGCTTCCAGCAACACCGCCTCGGCTTGTTCCGGGCGGTCCCATGCCAGGTACAGATCCGCCAGCAGACCGACGGTGATCAGCGAGTCGCGATGCGTCTCGCCGCGCGCGGCTCGATAGATGTCCAACGCGCGAATCAAATGATCCTCCGCGATCTCAAACCGTTCGAGACGCTGCTGGAGCTCGCCGATCGCGCGGTGCGACGCGGCGATATCAGGATGCCCCTCGGGATGTGCCTGTTGCCGCATCTCCAGCACGCGCTGCATCATCGGCTCGGCTTCATCCCAGAGTTCGAGTTGCGAGAGGATGACGGTGATGTCATTGCTCACCAGAATCGTGCCGGGATGGGTTTCACCGAGTGCATATTCACGGATGGCCAGAGCACGATGCATCAGCCGCAGCGCTTCATCAAAATCTTCGAGCATGTACATCAACTGCGCGAGGTTGTGGATGGCTGAAGCGACCAGCGGATGATCCTCATCGTACGATGCGGTCAGAATATCAACCGTGCGGCGGATGGCTCGCTCGGATTCTTCATGTCGCCCGTCCATTCGATAAAGGAAACCGAGATCAGAGAGCGTTTCCGCGATGTCCGGATGCGATTCACCGTAGATCTGCTCCCGGAACGCGAGCGCCTCTTCGAGAGTGCTGATCGCCTCTTCGAATTGGCCGAGATGCACAAGCGTCGTGGCGATGTTGTTGATCGCCTGCCCGATCAGCGGATCGTTTTCCGCCAGAACCCGGCGTCGTATCGCGAGCACTTGCTGCTGCATGTCGTGCGCGGTTTCAAAATCCCGCCGGCCGGTCATGACCATGGACAGTTCATTGAGCGTGGTTGCGTACGGCCCGCTGTCCTCGCCGTAGTGGAGCCGGCGAGTTTCCAGGGCCGATTCGAGCAGCATCTGTGCCTGGTCCATCTCTCCGAGCCGAAGTGCCAGTGCGCCGAGCCGGTGTTCACTCAGCGCGTGCGCGGGATCGTTCGGCGGCAGGTGCGCAGCGCGCACTGACTGGGCCGCGATGTACATCCGCTCCGCTTCCTCGAACATCGCCAGCGCGACGAAGACATCGCCGATCGTGTCGCGCACCGTTGCTTCTACCTCCGGTTCGTAGAGCGAGCCGGCTTCGATGGCATCGAGCGACGCGGCGGCGCGTTCAACAACCGCTCGGACCGGCACATCCGGGTCGCCCGACCCCATACGCGGGTTTGCGGCGGACAACATATCGTTGAGAAACCGCAGTGCGGCCTGCTGCTTCGCGCCCTCGCGCTCCGCCACGCGCCGCTGCTCCGCTTCCGCGTCACGCGCTGCGCTCGTCTGGAAATAAAGCACCGACACGAGGGCCAGCGCGGCCACCAGCAGCGCCGTCAGCGACCCGGTCATCGAAACCAGCAGCGCGTTTCGCTGCGCGAAGCGTGCGAACTGATAGCGCACACTCGGCGGCCGTGCGCGTATCGGTTCACGTTTCCGGTACCGCCGAAGATCATCCGCGAGCGCCGCCACTGATGCGTATCGGCCATCAGGATCGTGCGCCATGGCGCACCGCAGCACGCACCGCAGATCTTCATCGAGCCCCGGCAGGGCCGCGCGGGTCAGATCGATTTTCCCCTCCGAAATCGATCGAATCACCGCGCGAGCATCCCGGCCGGCGGGCTCGATGGGAAGGCGCCCGATGAGCAGTTCGTGCAGCAACACGCCGAGCGAGTAGACATCGCTGCGGACATCAATTGCCCGTTCGCCCTGCGTAACGGCTTCCGGACTGGAGTAAAGCAACGTGCCCAGAAAAGTCGTTCCTGCCGCACCGGATTCGGATGCCTCGGCCTGGTCATCAACCCGGCGGGCAATGCCGAAGTCGAGCACTTTGGGTTCACCATCGTCGGTGACAAGAATGTTTTCCGGCTTGAGATCGCGGTGCATGATGCCGCGCTGATGGGCGTGATGAACCGCCTCCGCGATGCGGATAAACAGCGACAGCCGATCATCGACGGACAGTTGATGCTCCTGCGCATAGACCGTCACCGGCCTGCCGCGCACGAACTCCATGACCATGTAGGGCATCTCGTTCGCATCATCGATCCAGCCGGCTTCATGCACCCGTGCGATGTTCGGGTGGTCAAGGGTCGCCAGCGCTTCGATCTCGAAATGAAAACGCTTGCGGTCGAGTTCGCCGCGCCGTCGGGGCGCGAGCAGTTTGATCGCCACATCGCGCGGCGGGTGAAGCTGTTTCGCGCGGTACACGACCCCCATGCCGCCCCGGCCGATCGCTTCAAGGTCTCGGAAATTCGGCAACTCCGGCGGGACGGTCGAACCGGACCAGATGCGCCCGATCTCCTCCGCAGCGTCCATCAGCTTGCGAAACGTTCCGGCATTACCCGGCTCACCGCCGCCCCGCGTTTCGCTGACGAGCGTATCCAACTCGATCGTGCTGCCGCGCCAGAGCGCTTCGAGCGCGCGGTCGACTTCGTCCGCCAGTTCGCCGGGGTCACGTTCAGAGTCGTCACTCTCCGGCAAAGACGTCCTGGAATCAGAGCCGGAATCGTTCATGGGCCGTGCTCCTCCTCGGCTGGCGGTGCCGTGTCCGAATCGGCCATTTCTCGCCGGAGCGCATCGACCGCGCGGATGAGCAGCATCGACGCCGCGGGGCGCGAGATCTGCATCTGCTCGGCGATCTCCGCCGTCTTGAGCTGATCGAAAAACGCGAAGGTGATCACCCGGCGGTGTTCATCTTTCAAGCGACCGAGTGCGGTCAGCATCTGCTCGACCTGCTCGGCTTCGGCGGCGGCGGTGCGCGGCGAGACGCCGCTCGCCTGCAGCACATGTTCAAAGCGGCCGGTCTGCGTGAGCCGGCCGACCGCGTCCTGCAGTGAAGCGTGCCCGCCGGTGATAGCGCCGGGCTTGCGCTGCTGTTTGCGCAATCGGTCAGCGACTTTGTTCTCGACGATGCGGGAGAGGAACGCGCGCAACCCGGCGGCATCCTGCCGCTCCAGTCGGCTGAGGCCCTGCGTGAGCGCGAGGAGCGATTCCTGCACGATTTCCTCAGCGGCGTGCCACTGGTTGGAGCGCGGGCTCAGCCGGGCCGCAACCATCCGGGAAACCTGGGGCGTCACCAATTGCATGAGACGTTCCGCATCGTGCGGCGAGCCGCTTGCTGCCCGCCGCACGTCCTCGTCAGTCATCGCATCGATCGACGCCATACGCCGATTGTAACGACCCCACAAGCCGGATCGTCACCCGGAAGAGTCGCCGCCGATCAGGCCGCGCAACGGATGGATTCAAATTATGCCGAATTTTTCTTCCGGGCCGTTGCGCACCGCCCGAATCGGCGACCTGTGATCCATGGCCGACCGCGGACCGACCGGCGGGGCCACCGACACGAGACACCATCCTCATTTTTGGGAGAAGACCCATGACCGCCCGACGAATCTTGATGAACACCACCACCGCCGCCCTGCTGCTGATGACGCCGCTCGCGCTGACGAGTCTGGTCCACGCCGATTGCACCTGGATCGCCGGCGACGGCGATTGGGATGTGGCCGCCAACTGGGATTGCGGCTTTGTCCCCGGCAGTGACGACAACGCCACCATCGACGCGGCGGGCGTGACGGTAACCGTCCCCGAGCTGACGCTCGTCGACACCCTCGCGTTGAAGGATGCGACGCTGAACGTGCTCGATGAACTCGACGCAGAGACATTCCACTTCGAGTCCGGCACGGTCTCCGGCGGCGGCCTGCTGACAGCCGGCAATCTCATAATGGACGGCTCCAGCCGCACGCTCGGCGGAGGCACGACGCTCGTGCTGATGGGGCAGGGCCAGTGGATCAGCGGCTCCATTGGCGTCAATACGAACGCCGAAATCATCATCAGCGGCAGCGCGGAACTGGAACTTTCCTCCTCCGCCGGCTTTACCGGCAGCGTGCCCTTCAGCCCGCCATTCCTCGTGATCGAAGAAGGCGGAACCTTCTACCGCACCGGCTCCGGAACATCACTCTTCAACTCGATGCGCGTGGTCAACCACGGCACGCTCATCGTCGGCAACACCCCGCCGGAGGACCCCGGCCCGACGCTTGCGTTCCGCTCGCAAAATGGCTTCCCCCACACCGGACGCTTTGAAGTGCTCGATGATGGCACGCTGCAATTTCAGAGCCGCTCCGATCACACTGAAGATGCGGAGCTCGTCGGCACCGGTGTCGTGCAGTTCGGCAGCGCCGGAGCGAACGTCGGACAGCAC
This sequence comes from Phycisphaerales bacterium, assembly GCA_007693845.1. Lineage (GTDB taxonomy): Bacteria > Planctomycetota > Phycisphaerae > Phycisphaerales > SM1A02 > SKZB01. The sequence continues at coordinate 16,582 of RECV01000179.1, read as the reverse complement.
ACCTTCGAAGGCGACGGCTACAACTTCGATGGCTTGACGCAACCACTCACGTTGAGCACGATTCGGTTCCTGAACGGCGCAAGTGGATCGACCGGCTCGTTGTACATCGCCAATGCGGTAAGGATCGATGGCCAGTCCGGCACCCCGCCTCAGGGCATGAACCCGACCTTCACCGTGCACGGATCATTCATCACCGAAGGCAACCAGGTCTTTTTCCGGAACAACATCCACATTCACGCGCTCGATGGCTTTGACATCTCGACCGGGTCCTTCCAGTTGGAATCCAATTCTGTGCTCTTCAATCACGGCGAAGGGAACCTCGCCTACAGCAGCCAATTCCGCCTCGGCAGTTTGGGCAACAACGGCAACCGCTCCACGCTGCACAACCTGCCCGGCGCAACGCTGAACTTCCTCACCAACGGCCTGATTAGAAGCGCCTCCGGCTTTGCTGCCCGCGGCGGGATCATCATCAATGAGGGCGTGATCGACATTGACGTCGATCCGGATGATGAGGGACTCGATGCCTTGCGGGTCAATGGTCAGCGCATCATCAACCGAGGCGAGATCAAGACCATAAGCGGCTCATGGGAACTCAACAACCCCTTCGCCCTACTGTTGAACGATGGCGGCGCGATCTCCACCTCGCCCGTGCGCTTTATCGACGATGCCTCGCTCGGTGGGGATGGCACCTTCAACGGAAGTGTTATTCTCGACGGTGGCCGGCTGCGCACCGCGGAAGCCGGCGCGGACATCCTCCCGCTGGACGAACCGGTCGTTGCGGATCTGACCATTGCGAATGATCTGACCATGGATGCCGACAGCAGTCTGGTCGCGCGGCTGTTCTCCACCGCCGGCCCCGGCCTCGGGCATGACTACGTCAACGTTCTGGGTAACGCCACGCTTGACGGCACGCTCACTCTGATCAGCGAAGGAACATTCACCAGCGCGGGTTGCAGCGATCTCACCGTCCTGAATTCGCCGAATGCGTTCGAAGGCACTTTCGCCCAAATTGTTTCTGAGGACAATCTTGGGGTTGAGTTCCTCAGCAACGAAATCCGCGTGCTGGGATTGGGCGCAGACCCCAGCGGCGATCTCAACTGCGATGGTGTCATCAACGTTTTCGATCTGCTGATTCTTCTCGCGAACTGGGGCAACTGCCCGGTCGATGAGGAGTGCTTTGGTGACCTCAATGACGATGATGTTGTCAACGTCTTCGATCTGCTCATCCTGCTTTCGAACTGGGGCGTTGTGAACGGCTGAGCTCTGAACGGAGACACCCAACGATTGACCCGCCGGGAAGAGAGCGGGTCAAGCTCAACAAGACGCCCACGTTCCAGAACGTGGGCGTCTTGTTTGACTTCGCCATGCGTGGCCGATCCGGGCAGAACTCAACCGAACCCGCCGCGTTCGACGATTTCGAAATCGTGCAGCGACTTCACTTGATCCGCGTTCAGATCGGCAATGCTGTTGAATCGGTCGATGATCGACTTGGCATCCTGAACCGCAATTGAGCCAAGCAGTTCAAACTTGTGCGCGAGGATGTCTTCCAGGTCGGCGGTCGTGTTACGCGCGTGGCCGGCGGGATACATCACCAGTCCGCTGTCGTGCTTCGTGCCGTCCTTCGCGGTGATGACCAGCGAGGTCGGAATGCCATCGGGATACTTCGCATCGTACTCCGGCCCGCCGTGCTCGAAGGTGATCTTCTGCATCAACTGGCGTGTCAGCGGATGGAAGATGGCTGACTCATCTTCCATGTAATCATGCGGATCGAGCATCAGCGTTTTCCAGATCGCATCGTACGCGCCGCCTTCGGTGGGCAACGACCCATGCTGTTTCTTGTACTCCAGCGCTTTGCGCAGCAGCGTGGCGACGATGTACGCCATGGAGTGGTCGGCGGACTGACGCGTCTTCGGGTCCATCTTCGCCGGGTTGCCGATGATCCCGAACGCCGGCTCGTAGGCGAGAATCGTAATCGTGTCGATGTTGTCACCCTCAGGATCATCGAGCAAATGCTGATTGGTGGCGACGTGATCGATGATCGCCTGCAGTGCACCGGCGGACTGGTGTTCGTACAACCCGAGCTTGAAGTGCATGCCCATGACGGCAAAGTCATCGCCGGAGTGTGACAGCACCAGGTCGAACGGCGCATCGGCCATTTCGGTCCAGCGCTGTTTCCCTTCGGTGGTCGGCTCGAAGAATCGAAAGATTGCTTCGGGATTGCGGAAGATGTCCTTCGGGCCGATGAAGCCGCGCATTGACCGCTGCATGCAGAGAATTGCGGCTTCGGTGCTGATCGCGGCGCTCGCCCCCTTTGAATCGCTGAGCTGCTTGCCCGCGCGGATTGCCCGCCAGGGAATGTAGTGCGCGACGAACATGCCGATGGCGGATTCAATCTGTTCCGCGGTCGCGCCGAGCATCGCGCCGTACGTCGCGGCCGAGCCGATCGCACCGTGCACAACGTGGTCGATCTTGTAGCTCTTGAGCGAGAAGACTTCCGCGAGCCGGCCGCGGATTTCATCGAGCAGAATCATGCCGCGCAGCGCGGTCTTGCCGTCGAGCCCGGCCAATTGCGCCGCGGCAATGGGAACGGGGTAGAAATCGTTGTGCCCGAATTCGCCGGCCGTGTGACCGAGCGTCGGGTTGTAGCCGAAGTTCGTGCCGTTGGAATCCCACTCGCGCACCGCGGCAGCATTGGCGACGATCGCCTTCTCCGGCGCGACCGGCGCGTTGGAACCAAAGATGGTCGCGCCGTCTTGCCTGCGCGGATACGTGAGCGCCTCGTCACGCAGCACGCGCGGGGCGTTGGTGCCCATGGCGATCGCGGAGAGGCCGCAAAGCACGCTGTCGGTAAAGAATTGACGCGTGCGTTCGACGACGGCCTCGCCCGGCTCGCCGAGTTTGCCGGACATGAAGTCCACTGCGAACTGCCCGATGCCGAGGGCTTGATTTGAGTTACGGGCGAGGGTGACGGTGGTATCGGTGGGTGCGGCGGTGGTCATTGGCGTTGAGCTTCTGGGGGTGAGGCGTTGAAGTGTGAAGGGGTTGGCAAAGTGGCCCAGTATCCTCATTTTGTGGGGGCAGATCAACAGTCGGCATCGCGGGATACGCGATACGATACTCGCATGACGCGGCGAGCGAAGTTGACGATTGCGGTCATCTTTACGGTGACCCTCATTCTGGGCGGCATCGCCATCTATCAGGCCATGGTCTGGGATCAGCGGCAGGCGTTCCGCGCGGCGTGGGCGGCGTACCTCGATGCGGGCGGGCCGGCATCGCTTGACGCGATCGAGTTGCCGGTGGTGCCGGATGAGGAAAACGCCGGCCCGCACTACCGGACCGCGTGGAAAGCCATTGAGCAGATGGAGAATTGGTGGACGCTTTCATCGCGCATCAGCGCCACTTTGACCGGCGAGGATCACGATGAGCTGCTCACCGATGAAGAACAACGCGAACTGCTCGCCCAGCATGAGACCATGCTGCGTGAGGTGATTGAGATCAGCCGCATGACGCACTGCGTCTGGAATGCAGCGATGTACGATCCCCAGTCCGGACAGATCCAGTTCAATATCGAACTTCCCTGGCACGGGCCGGGCGGCCTCGTCGGCAACCTGTTGTGCCTGCGCGCGATCACACTGGCGGAAGAGGGGCGATTCGATGAAGCTGATGAATCGCTGGCCGCGGCCTTGCGCCTGGCGGACCACCTGGCCGAGCCGCCCTTGATGATCACCCTTCTCAGCCGCGCGGGGCTTCAATCTCATGTCTTCCGAGTGATCGAACGCATTCACGGCCGGTCCGGCCGCGCCAGCCCGAAACTCGCTGCCGCCCTTCACGAAATTGATCCGCGCCGCGGCGCAAAGCAGGCACTCCTGATCGAAGGGCTTATGGTCCAGATGCCGGCGCAGGAACTGCGTTCCATGGTCACCACCATGGATCACCAAAATCCACCGCGATCTTCGATGAGGAACATGACGAAACAGCGGACGGCGTACCTTGAACGCCTGCTGCACAATGCCGAGATCATCGAAACCTCTCCCGCCGCGAGAGTCCCTCAAGTGATTGTCGAACCGGATTCAATTTTTGATTCGAATCAGAGACTGATGGAGTACCTCTCACTGCCGTACACCTACTTCGATCAGCGACTCAGCCGCGCTGAGGTTGAGCGGGAGTTGACGCGCAATGCGCTCACCATTCTTGATTATCTTGAGCGCAACGGCACGGTGCCGGACGACGGTCTCCAGCCCACGGATGATCCGGTGACGGGCAAGCCGCTGCGATACGAGCGTCTCAGTGACACCGAGTTCACGCTCTCCAGTGATTCAGAGTTTCGCCAGCAGCGGCTGCACTGGAACGGTTCGCGGCATGATCCGGATTGACCCGGACTAATCGGGATTGATCTGCATATCTCGTCCCGTACCATGAACTGGTGCAGTGACCCGATTTCCTTCGAGTACCCGGAGGTAGGACGATGTCTGAATCGACCGAATCAAACAAATCTGCGTCAAAACGTCGGCGTCGGTGGTTCATGCCGCTGATTGTGGTCGTGGTCGTGCTGTGCGTCCTCGCCCTGGCCGTGTTGAACGCCCTGCAGCCCGGCAATCTCGCGGAATTGCGCGCCGAATGGGAAGCGGCGGGTGGCGTGGATGATCTCTCCAAGCTGATGCCCGAACCGATTCCCGATGAAGAGAACGCAGCGGTGATCTATCGGCGAATACTGCCCGAGGTCGCGGTCGCAACCCGAACCCAGGAGTTCAACCGGACACTGGATGAAAGTCCGCATGATTTGGATGCGCTGAATGCACTGCTCGCGCCGCACGAGGAACTGCTGACGGAACTGCTCGAAGCAGCGATGATGGAGCAAGGTCACTGGGGCGAGGATCATTACGCATCGCCACCCGATTCAATGGCCATGACCATGGGCTGGCAGATGCAGATGCGCGATGCCGCGCGCCTGATGTACGCCGATCTACTGCGTCAACTTGCGCGCGGCGATCTCGAAGCCGCGGAGCAGCGTTTCCATGCCACCATGAACATGGCCTCGCATGCGATGCAGCCGACGACGATTTTGAACGTGCTCGTCTCTCTCGCGATCCGGACGACCGCGCTCGAAGCGCTCAAAGAATCGCTGCAGGATCAACCCCGGATGATCGCCGATTCTTCGTGGTTAGACCGCCCCGCGCCGGATGAACTGACGAGACAGATGGTTCTGCACGAAGGCGCGCACTCGCTGCCCATGATCGCGGCTGCAACCGGCGGCGCGATGCGGGTGTTGCAGGGCCGGAACGAAGCGGCCTACCTTGATCTGATGCTTCAGGCGTATCGTCAGGCCGAGACGCCCTTCTGGCAGCAGGACTGGTCGGGGGCGCAAATCGAATCTTCCGTCTTCCTGACGGTGGCCGATTCGGTCGCCCCGGCAATCAACCGTGCGGTCGAGGCGATCTGGCTCATGGAAGGGCGTTTTCTCCAACTCGAAACCGCGTTCGAGCTCCGTCGTTACCACGCAGAACACGGCAGCTATCCCGAGACGTGGGAGACCCCCACGAATCCCGTGACCGGCCAGCCGATCGAGTACGAACGGACCGAGACGGGTTTCCGCCTGCGGCTTCAGCGCCAACGCGCCGGGGACGAGCCGGGCGGGCAGGACACGCCCCCTGAGAATTCCGACCTGATTCTCGAGTGGCGCTGATGCGAAACCGCCTCCGTGGCTGCGGCCAGCCGATCGAGCGGGTATCCTGATTCTATGAGCAAGATCCGCCAGAACCTCGACCTCGGCCAGGCCGAGACGCCGATCGACGCCGAGCCGCTGGGCGATCTCACGCCCTATGTCGTTTTCACCCAGCTCAAGGCGAAGGGGCCGCATCTCTACGCGGGATGGCTCGAAGCTGCGGATGATGGCATGGCGATGCTCCTGGCGAAGGAGCACTACGGTCAGGATCAGGAGTGCACCAACATCTGGTCGATCGATCGCGCGGATCTCGCCAGCAGTGACGGGCTGTACGCCATCGAGAACCCGCCGAGCGGCGAGACGACCTACCGCGTCTTCACCCAGAAGAACAAAGGCGACATCTTTCTCGAAGCGGCGGAGATCAGCGCCAATTCCGCCGCCGAGGCGCTGGAAAAGGCGCGGCAGGCCAAACCGCAAGCCGCCAAAGCCCATTGCGTGTGGGTCGCGCCCGTGGATCGCATCATCTCCAGCGAGCCCGGCGAAGTGATCTGGCGTTTTACCGATCAGACCTACCGGCTGGCCCGCGGCTACACGCGCAGTGTGAAGGAGAAATGGAAACAGTTCCGCGATGAAGAATCCCTGAACGAATACGAAAAGGAAGATCTCAAAGAAGAGTTCTGATTTTCCTGCCGCTGATACGACCCCTCCTGACTCGTGACTTCCCCAATGCCCATTGCAGAACATCTCAAACCGTCACTGATCGAACTGCTGCTCGCCGCGGCGGATGACAAACTCATGCTCGGCCACCGCAACAGCGACTGGACGGGGCTCGGCCCGATTCTCGAGGAAGACATTGCGTTCTCCTCCCTCGCGCAGGACGAGATCGCGCACGCGCAGACTTTGTACGAGTTTCTCAGCCCGATCGCAGCGAAGGACGAAAACGAGCTTGCCTTCGGCCGAACCGCTGAGGAGTACCGGTGCGCGACGATCGTCGAGCCGCACGATGAATTCGATTGGGCCGCGGCGATCACGCGGCAGTTTTTCTGCGATCATTTCGACCGGCTCCGCTTTCGGCGTTTGGCTCAGTCGAACCATAAGCCGCTCGCCGATCTCGCCAAGCGCATCGGCGCGGAAGAGCAGGTCCACGTCGACCACGCCGATTCGTGGATGCGCCGGCTGGGCCGGGGCACCACTGAAGCAAAGGAACGTGCGCAGAAGGCGCTCGACCAGCTTGCCCCACTGACCGCCACGCTGTTCGAACCGGTGGATGGCGAGCCCGCCCTCGAAAAGGACGGGATCTACCCCGCACTCGAGCAGCCCATGATCGAACTCTGGCGGCGTGAAGTGGATGCAGTCCTCAAAGACGCGGGTCTATCCGCAGCGTTCACTGACGTCGACCCGACCAAGAAAGGCGGGAGAAGGGGAATCCACAGCAAGGCGTTCAGCGAACTGCTGGACGAAATGTGCGAGGTGTACCGGATTGAACCCGGCGCGAAGTGGTAAGGGAGAGCGACGAAGCGACGGAGCGACGAAGGGGCAAAGGGAAAAATCGGGTTCTACTGGCGCAGGACGGCTGAACCCCGGTCTGCGGCATAGCATTGCGCTGTCTGCCCACACATCTTCACCCCTCCTCGCTCCGCCCCTTTGTCGCTCCGTCGCTTCACCACATGCCCTCACGCAACTCCATCCTGGCTGACCTTGAAACGATCGATGATCCGGAGATGCCGATCAGCATCGTGGATCTCGGCCTGATCGAGCGCGTGGAGATTCTGCCGCATTCATCGAACGGCGAGGCGGATCGCGCTGATGTCGAGATCGACATTCTGCCCACGTTTGTCGGCTGCCCGGCCCTGGACATGATTCGTGATCTGGTGCGCAAGAAGCTGACCGCGCGCGACGATGTCAACGAAGTGAAGGTCAACTTTCTCTTTGATCCGCCCTGGTCGGTTGACCGCATCACCGAATCCGGCCGCGAGCGATTGAAGGAGCACGGCGTGACGGTGCCGGATCACGGTTCCCGCTTGCCCGTCCACGACGCGCCGAAACTGACCACCCAGGTGCACACCAGTGCGGTTCCGTGCCCCTTTTGCGAATCAAGATCAACGTACCTCGACAGTCCCTTCGGCCCTACGCGCTGCCGCATGATCTACTATTGCGAAGCGTGCCGAAACAGCTTCGAACACATGAAACGAATCTGATGCAACCATGACGCCTGAAGTGGGCGTTGCCTCCATCCACGGCAGCAGGATGCCACAAGGAGGAACAGGCATGTTATGGTGCCCGCTGTAATGACAAGTCGGCGGACGATGGTTCTGGATGTGTCGGCTTGTGTTTCTGATTTCCTTGGTCTTCCGCGCCCCTATGGTGCATGTCAATCTGGAGTCACCGCCCAATGAGCACTTCACCGCGTATTCTCGCCTTTGCCGGCAGTCTTCGTTCGGATTCATTCAACAAGAAACTCGTGCGATACGCTGCGAACGCAGCGGAGAAGAAGGGCGCGACGGTTACCGTGATCGATCTGCGCGACCTCGACCTGCCGATCTACGATCAGGATCTGGAAGACAAGAGCGGCCTGCCGGAGGGCGCCACGAAGCTGAAGAAGCTCATGAAGGAACACGATGCGCTGATGATCGCCTCGCCGGAATACAACAGTTCGCTGAGCGCAGCCCTGAAGAACGCCATCGACTGGGCGTCCCGGCCGGAAGGCGACTCCACCCCGCTCGAAGCGTTCAACGGCAAAGTCGCGGGCATCATGGCGGCTTCCCCCGGCGCATTGGGCGGCTTGCGCGGCCTGTTTCATCTGCGCTCGATCCTCAGCAACATCAACGTGATCGTCCTGCCGCAGATGCACGCGATCGCCAAAGCCGGTGACGTCTTCGATGACAGCGGCAACATCACCGATGACAATCACGCCAAGAAGATCACCCGCATCGCCGAGACGCTGACCGAAACCGCCGGCAAGCTCAAGGCGTAAGCGTGAGCGCACATCCTTGATTCGACCATGTAAAAGAAGACGCGGCCTCAATTGAGGCCGCGTCTTTCGTATGCATTGGATTCAGTGATCGGGGCGATCTTCACGTTCGCGTCGTCGGCCTCAGCTTCCCAGGGTGTAGCGGACGAATGCCTTCACCGTCACGCCATCGGGCAGCAGTTCCTTGATCATCTTCGACTCATCGAGAATGTACTTCTGGTGCAGGAGCGTGTTCTCTTCGAGGTACTTGCGGACCTTGCCCTCGCTCATCTTCTGCGCAATCTCCTCGGGCTTGCCGGACTTCTTGGCTTCCTCGATCGCGTTCTGACGAATCTCTTCGAGTTTGGCAGCATCGACATCGGCTTCACTGATCCCGATCGGGTCGTGGAAGACGATGTGCTGGCAGAGACCCTTGAGCAGTTCCTCATCGGCGCTGCCTTCGATCTGCACGAGCGCAGCGCGCTTGCCGTCGTGGTGGACGTACTGACCGAAGTGACCACCTTCGAGCTTCTGACCACGGGCGAAGTTGACGTTCTCGCCGGTGGTGATGCGCAGGTCATCGATCCGCTTGGTCATCGCCTCGTTCGGCTGGATCTCGCCGGCCGAAAGCTTGATCGCTTCGTTGACGACGTCTTCGACCATCTGGATGAAGTTGTCGTTCTTCGCGGTGAAGTCGGTCTCGGTCTGGACCTCGACGATGGCGGCATGGCTGCCGTCGATCTTGATGCTGATGCGGCCTTCGCCGGTCGTGCGCTCGGTGCGCGTGTCCATCTTGCCCTTGCGCTGGGCGCGGAGCCATTCCTCTGCAGCGGCCATATCGCCGTTGTTTTCCGTCAGGGCCTTCTTGCAGTCCATCATGCCCAGGCCGGTCTTCTGGCGCAGTTGCATGACGTCTTTCGCGCTGAAACTCACCTGTGTCTCCATGGTTTTCGTGTCCTTCGCAGTCCGTTCTGCGACTTCGGGGTTCGCTACTTTCCGGTTTACGCGCCGGCTCACGCCGAACCGGCTCGTCGTGCTTGTATCTGACTTTCAACCTGCAAAGTGTTACTCGCTACTGCGTTCGGCGCTGCCGGTGCTGGCCGCGACCGCCGGCGAACCGGAGGCCTGGTCATCATCCTTCTTGGCCTCGGCGTTCTCGGCGGAGGCGGAAGAGTCTTCCGCGCGGAACTGGCTGCGATTGGAACGACGGCGCGGCGGCTGGCCGCCCTTCTCATCACCGCCTTCTCCATCCGCGCCTTCGGCCTTCGCGGCGCGGGTCGTCTTGCCTGCCCGGACTGCCTCGCAGAGCTCGCGGATGATCGCTTCGATCGACCGCATTGAGTCATCGTTGCCCGGAATGGGAATGTCCACCATGTCCGGGTCACCGTCGGTGTCGATCAGGCAGACGGTCGGAATGCCGAGCGAACGAGCTTCACGGAGGGCGTTGGCTTCACGATTGACATCGACGACGATCAGCGCGCCGGGGAGGCGGTTCATCGTGCGGATGCCCTCCAGGTTGCGGGAGATCTTGCGCTTCTCACGGAGAAGCTGCGACTCCATTTTCTTGGAGTAGTTCTCCATCTCGCCGGTCTCGATCAGTTGTTCAAGTTCTTCCAGCCGCTTGAGTCGTTCGCGGATGGTGCGGAAATTGGTGAGGGTGCCGCCGAGCCAGCGTTCGGTGACGAACGGCATGCCGACATCGCGGGCATATTTTTCGATGGAACTGCGCGCCTGCCTCTTGGTTCCGACGAAGCAGACATCCTTGCCATCGGCCACGGTGTTCTGAATGAACTTCTTCGCCAGCAGCAGACCCTTGATGGTCTCGCGGATATCGATGATGTGAATCTTGTTCCGCGTGCCGAAGATGTACGGTCCCATCTTCGGATTCCAGTTGCTGCGGCGTTGACCGAAGTGGATCCCGGCTTCGATCAGATCTTTGACAAGCGAACTCATGGCGAAAATTCCTTCTGGCAGCGACACCGGCGAATCGGGTGGTGGGTCGGTCAAGACGAAAAAACGACTTGACGCCCGCTTCGCACCAGGGCGCTTGGGGTGAGGATGACTCGGCGTTTGCCGTCATCCCGGGCTCTATTGTGTCCAACGCTTTCGCGTTCCTGAAGATTCCCGTGACCGTACGGCCCACTCACGACGGCGGGGATGCCCCGAATCAAACGGAGCGGAACGCAATAGTGTACCGATGCGGCCCGCCGCTTACAACTCGCGATCCGCCAATCGAACCGATTCCAACCGCCGCATCACAACCTGTACCGGTCAGGCCACCCGGGAGATCCTGCAGCCGTCCGGTCTCGCGACGAGCACCGAGACAGGCGAGCCGGCATGATCGCATCCACATTCGGCCACGCATCCCAACTCGATCGCGTCTTTTGAACACTTTTCGACACTAATCGACACTGAATCGCGGCAAATCGCTGATTATTCTTCCGCCTCGGCCGGGACCTCCTTGCAAAGCCGCTCAAAGCGGGCCACATCTTCCTCGATCACCTTGAGCGAGCCGTCCCAGAAGCCCCGGTCACGAATATCGATCCCGAAGCCGGCACTGAGCGATGCAGCATCGTCCAGCCCGGTTGAGCTGAGCAACTCATCGTACCGGCCGTAGAAATCCTCCGGCGACTCCTGGTAAATGGCATACAGCCCCAATCCGAAGAGCAGGCCGAACATGTACGGGAAGTTGTAGAACGAACGCCATGCGTAGTAGTGCGGCTTGACGGCCCACATGTACGCGTGAAGCGCATCGGCATCGAGCCCATCGCCGTAGGTGTTCCGCTGGGCTTCGAGCATGATCTCGCAGAACTCGCGCGCTGCCAGCTCGCGATGCGGCCGGCGTTCGAGCACCGCGGACTCAAACTCGAATCGGCTCGTGATATCCACAACCACCTGGTTCGCCCCCTGCAGGGACGCTTCGAGAATGGACAACTGCTCCGCGGCCTCGGTTTCGCGCAACGCCGCGCGCTTGATGATCGTCTCGCAGAAAATGCTCGCGGTCTCCGCCAGCGTCATGGGCGTCTGCCGCTGGAGCGGGGTGCGTTCGGCCAGGCAGACGTTGTGGTACCCGTGGCCGAGTTCGTGGGCGAGGGTGGCGACCGAGCCGAAGGCGGGCTTGAAGTTCATGAGAATGCGTGATTCATCGCCGCGCGTCCCCATGCAGAACGCGCCATCGCGCTTGCCACCGGCGGGGGCCGCGTCGATCCAGTTTTCCTCGAACGCGCGAACCGCGAAGTCGCCGAGCTTGCCGGAGTATCCGCGAAAGTGCCGCTCGATAAAGCTCATCGCCTCGTCGTAGGACCACGATCCGCGGGCACCGACCGGCGCGAAGAGGTCGTACCACGGCAGGCCGCCCTGGTGTCCCAGCCGCGCTGCTTTGGCGCGAAGGTATCGACGAAAGACGGGAAACGCATCACGAGCCGCGTTCATCATCGCATCGAGGGCGGTCTGATCCATGTTCGCGCGGAAGAGCGCCTCGTTCAGCAGCCCGTCCCATCCGCGTTTACGGTTCAGCAGTGCCGACTCACCCTTAATGCTGTTGAGCGCGGCGGCGATGACCACTTCATTCTCCCGCCACGCTTCGAGTTCCGCGCGGTACGCCTTGTGGCGCGTTTCCGCAGACGGATCGTGCGCCAGGTTACGCACGGCGGACATGGGTAACGCCGCACCATCCAGTTCGACTTCGATCTGTGAGCTGAAGTTGCCGTACAGGTTCGCCCATGCCGTGCCGCCGGTTTCGGCGAGTTGGGCCGCGAGGGCCTCTTCCTCAGCGCTCATCAGTTTGGAGGCCTCTTCGCTCATCTTCCGCAGCGCGAACGCGTGCGCCTCCAGTACATCCGACCGCTCGATCAGAGAGTCAATCGGGAGCGTGCCGATCCACGCCTTGAGCTGCGTGCTCAGCGTATTGAACCGCGTCATGAGCGGCTGAAGTTCGCTGTTTCGCGCCTGCGCCCGTTCGTTGCGTGAATTGGTCGTGATGTGGCCATGGATGTACGACCGCAGCAGCATCAATTGATCACCAAGTGCGTTGAAGCGGTTGATGATCTCTTCGAGCGCCGGGGCTGCCTCATCGGGTTTCGTGGCCTCATCCGACTCCGCGTGTACATCGAGCATGCGTTCGAGTTCATCCAGACCCATGTGAAACGCGCTGATCGCTTCATCGAGCGCGGGGTCATCGAGACTCTGGAAGTACACGCTGAGATCCCATTTCGGCAATTCCGGCGTGACGGGAGCGGTGGCGGTGGATTGACTCATGCCGACACCATAGGCGCGAAGCGACCCTTCGTACAAGGCCGGCCGCGGCCTTCGCGGGCATCCGCCGCCTTCACATCCCTGAGACCGACCTCCCGGGCATCAGGCGGATTGGGTCTGAAACCATTCGAGGAAGTCATCCGCAGCGGCTTCAGCTTCTCGAATGGCGACGCCGCCCATACGTTCGATGCGTTTCGCCTCCACCTCGCTGAAGACGCGCACCATGACCGTCACATCCTTGCCGACGTGCGCGAGCATGCGTTCGTTGTCTTCCACACGGCGGATCGTGGAGATAATCACGCTCGCCTGTCGGGCATCGACCGAATCGAGAACCGACGGATCCGCGCCGTCGCCACGCACGACATCGATGCCGCGGCTGCGCAACCTTTCGACCGTATTGGGATCTTCATCGACGACCACGACACGTTGGCGTTGCAGCAGCAGGAGATCGAGCAACACTTGGCTGTTGGAGCCGCAGCCGAGCATGATGATGTGTTCCTTCAGGTCATGATCGTCGAGTTCCGTCCGGGCCGAGGGATGCAGCCGCACCAGCATCCATGTCACACGATCGGTCGCGATGAACGTGGTCAGCGTCATCGTGATGATGGTGACCAGCGCAATCACCGAAAGCATGCTCGGTTCGAGAACCCCCGCGCCCACGCCGAGCATGATGATCACGATGGAAAACTCGCTCGACTGCGCGAGCAGGAGGCCGCTTTCCACGGCGGTGCGCGTGGTCACGCCGAGCCAGTTGGCGGTCAGCACGACCAGCAGGGGCGTGACCAAGATAATCAGCACCGTCAGCGCCGCGATCAACGCGAACTCGGCCGCGGTCGGCATCACGAGAATCGCGCCCAGCGAGACGAAAAAGATCGCCAGGAAAAACGTATTGAGTGAGATTAGCTGCCCGCGCGCGATACCGTTGACGGGAAAGCTCGACAGCGCCACGCCGGCGAAGAACGCGCCGACGACCAGCGGCACGTCCATCCAGTAGGCCAGGCCGACGAAGCCGAACAGAATCGCCAGCGCGACCAGCATCAGCTCCTCCTGATCGAGCTTCTGACGAATGATCAGCCACGGCGCGACCCAGCGGATGAAGACCCACGTCAGCAGCACCAGCCCAAGGGTGGCGAGGGTCATCAGCACCACGCCGCTCACACCGCCCCCGCCGCCACTGATCGCCGCGATCAGGATGATGATCATCAGGTCCTGCAGCAACAGCACCCCCAGCACCAGCCGGCCGAACGGCTCAAAGAACTGCCGGCGTTGCTGCAGCATGCGCACGACGACGATCGTCGAACTCGCAGAAACCGCAAGACCCATATACAGCGCCGCGAGCGGTGACAATCCGAACAGCATGGCGGACCCCATGCCGATGATCATCATCACGAAGAATTGCGCGATACCGATCAGAATCGTTGCGCGACGTTGCTGACCGACGCGCGACGGGTTGAGTTCCATTCCCGCTGCGAAGACGAGAAACGTCAGGCCGAGCAGCAGCACTTCCTGCAGCATGTCCTGGTCAGCGATGCCGCCGAAGACATCCCAGCCCATCCCGACGAGCCAGACGTCGAGCACTTTCACCCCGATGCCCGTCAGGATCATCAACGGGACGACCGGCAGGCGCAGCCACGTCGCCAGCCCCAGCCCGATCGACGAAGCGGCGAGAATCACCAGCAGCGTCGCCATGCCGTGGCCCGCCCCGGCCGCCAGGATGAACAGTTCACCCGTCATGACCCGACCAGCCCCTCTTCCTGCAGACGCACGACCAGCTTCGTGCTGCCTTGCGCTTTGGAATCGATCAGAAAGTCAACGTTGAGCTTGCGCAAATCGGCAAACACGGACCCGTCGAACGCGTGAATGGCGGCCGGCACGCCCAGTTTCTTGCAGTGGTACGCGAAGAGAATGTTCGTCTCCTCAATGTGCAGCGCGGAGATACCGAGCTTCGCGTGTTCGAGGGCCGCTTCTTCAATGACCGCATGGTATTCCACGTTGCCGAGCATCGTGCGGCACGGCAGACCTTCGAGCTTCTTCGCATCCACATCGATCGCAAGGACCGTTTCGCCCCGCTCGTGCAGCCGCCGGGCCAGATCTCGCCCCAGCGCATTCATGCCGACGATGACAATGTGATCGCGCAGCGGCACCTCGCGGTCTTCATCGTCAATGTCCTTCGCCTTGAAGATTTTCAACAGGCCGAGCTTGCGCACGATCTCGTACAGACCGTGGTTGTAATAGATCATGTACGCACTGACGCCGATCGTGATCAGCCCGACGACGGTGATGACCGACAGAACCGACTGGCTGATCAGCCCGGCCGTGAGACCCATCGTCGCAAAGATGAACGAGAACTCGCTGATCTGCGCGACCGTCACGCTGGTCATAAAACACGTCTTCTCGCCGTAGCCGCACCGCGCGATGATCCACATGAAGATGAACGGGTTGCCGATCAGCACGAACAGCGCGAGCACGATCGATTCAAAGAGATAGTCCTTCGCATCGCCGAACTCCATGTGCGCGCCGAGCGAGATGAAGAAGATGGCGATGAAAAAGTTCATCAGCGGGTGCACCCGCCGGCGGAGGTCCTCCGCGCAGCCGAGTTGGGCGAGCGACACGCCGGCGAGAAACGCGCCGATCTCCGGCGAGAGGTTCATCAACTCCGCTGCGATCACGAAGCCGAAGCACCAGCAGATGCTCCAGATCAGCAGCGTCTCCGACGATCGGGCCGCCCAGTTGAACGGCTTCACGAGCACGTACTTCGATGCGAGCATGGCCACCGCCAGCAGGATGCCCATGCCGATGAACGCCTTCACCAGCCCCCAGATCATCGCGCCGGCTTCCATCTCCTCCTGCCGGCCGAGCCCGGCGAGGAACGTCAGCGCGACAATCACAACCAGGTCCTGCACCAGAAAAATGCCCACCGCAATCCGGCCGTAGAGCGAACTCAGTTCCTTCTTCTGATCGAGCAGCTTCACGACCACAACCGTGCTGCTGAAGGTCAGCGCGGTGGCGATGAAGATCGACTCCATCACGGTGAACTGAAGCAAAAACGCGAGAACGAAGCCGAATGCCGCGGTGAAGACGACCTGCCCCAGCCCGGCGAGGACCGCCACCTTGCCCACATCCTTGATTTTCTCCAGCGAGAGTTCGAGCCCGACCAGAAACAGCAGCAGGACGATGCCGACCTCCGCGATCGTGCCGAGCCCGCCTTCGATGAGTTCACCCTCTTCCGCTGCGAGGTCCGCCTCCGCGCCGAACAGGCCGAAGAAACTGGCCAGCACGAGCCCGGTGAGGATGTAGAGCACGATGGTCGGCACGTTCAATCGACGTGCGATCATCACGACGATCGCCGCGGCGACGATCATGATCCCGATCGTCTGCAACAGGCCGATGTCACCCATGCGGCGCGCTCCCCGCCGGGGCGAGGCATGCGGTCGCCGCCGTTCGGAAGGTCTCTCGCCACCGTGTTGGGGTCAGGGCAGTCATGGGCAGATCAAGAAGATATCACACCCCGCCGGTTTCAGCAGCGGGGCGAGTCGCAAAGGGGCTGGGATGCACCCCGAAGGCCCTGGCACTTAAGTGCCAGGGCCTCCATCGCGCTGTTCATACCGCTTGTACGGCACGCCATACAAAAACGCCCTGTGCTTCCGCGCGAACGCCAGCCCCGCCTCCAACTCCACGAAAACCCGCGTGTTCGGATATTCGCGCCAATCCCCCAC
>RECV01000224.1 GCA_007693845.1 Phycisphaerales bacterium | reverse complement strand
CGTATTGACGGTGCATACTGCGTTCCGCCGCGGTCAGTCGGTGATCGCCGCGGGTCCGGTCCCGGTGACGAAGGGCGACCATCGCCGCATGTCGCTGGCCAGTTCGTTGAGATCCTCGATGCTCACGCTTCCATCAAGATGCGCAATCGGATAGGAGGCGATGCCCCGTCGGACAATGGGCATGCCGAACCCTTCTTCATCTTCATCTTCATTGAGCGCCGGGGCGGCCGCCGCGGCAAGTTCCAGCGCGCCCTGTTGGCCGGGTGCAAGGCCCCACTGCCGCCGATCCCAGATCGCGTACGGGTTGCTGGCCGGCGCCTCCGGTGCCGGCCGCAGGGCCGGCGCGCGGAGTTCGTGATGTCCCAGCGGGAATCCCCCCGGAAAATCCAGCAATTCAGTCGACCGGACATAAGGGCCGGTCTCCTCATCCGGATCGAAATCGACCTGGCCGGAAGGGCCGAAGACGATCAAAGCGGAAGGGTTGCGCACTTGTGAAATGCGTGATGCGGCAATACGAAGATCGCTTTCAATCCCGAGCGACGAACGGATGTCGCTCTCAAAGTACGCGTTCCCACCGACGAAGATCGAATTGAGGCCGAACGACGGGTTCTCCGCAGCGAGCTGATACGCCCCTGCAAGGGTCTCATCGTCATCACTAGCTCCGTTGATGATCAAATCGACGCGATCGCGCAGTGTCGTGTTGTCGTAATCGCGCATGAAGATGGTCCACTCGTTGCCGACGTACTCATTCAAGCGCCAGACATACGAGGTGAGGGCGATGTCGGGAACCGGCTGATCGTTGTAGTAGATGCGCGGATTGAACGCCTCGCCCGGCCCGATGTCATCTTCATCGATGTACCCCGGCATGAGGCGCTGGTTGTGGTCGGCGGAGTAGCTGTTGTAGCCGCCGATCATTTCGCGCAGCGCATTCGCCGACTGGGTGCGCGCAGCGGCCTGGCTGGCCTTGTTGACCGCAACGGTCACCAGCGCGACCAGCAGCACGATCAGGCCGACGACGACCAGAATCTCAACCAGCGTCAGGCCGCGATGTCGGGATGGATGGGTTTCACTCATGATTTACTCCGGGTTCAGGCCGATCCGAACGGAAGCATGGGTTGCGGTAGGCGCTTCGATCATCCCCCGCCGAAGACGACGATATCGTCGTACTCGGAAACGATGGTCGGAATGGTCTGGAAGTCCCCATCGTCCTCTGAGATTCTGATGACCGGATTGCCCGGACGTCCGGCACCGTCAGTCGCTGAAAAGAATACGCCATCCGACCCGGCGGAAATCAACACATACGCGCCGCGCGCGGTTAGTTCGCTGAGAGTGTCGTTCTCAACCTGTCGCGGCCCAAAGGCCGGATGTCGGATAAGCTGAGCCCAGTTCAAATAGATATCGTCGATCTCAAGTTCACTTTCACTACCGTATGAAAGGATGCTCCCATTGGGAGAAGCTAAAGGCGGCTCATTGCCTGGGGGGGAAGAAGGAGATTGGGCGTACGGTTGAGTCTTTCCAAGAGAACCGAGCTGCCGACTGTTGACATAGTGGACTTCTCCGCCAAGCAGAAATTGAGGGCGTCTCTCAGGATTGTCAAGATCGCGAAACAGCGGGCCAGTCGTGCGGACTTGGCGAAGATAGATGATTGGTTGCCCCCACGCATCAAGCAGATGTGGAAGTTGCTGAAACGCATCTGAATCTATCTCAGAAGCAAACGGTTCACCAACCCACAACTCAGGAAGCGCCTGCAACTCATTTCCACTTACCGAGAAGTATGGAGCGTATGGACGATTGTTGATGAACGGTCCTTCTCCGATGCGGTCGAGATCAACGATGATCCTCCAAACCCGGCCATCATCGTCTTCAAAATCTAGAACGATACCAGCAGTCGAATCGTCCTGAAACTGCTCAAACTCATCGAATGCCGTGCCGCTCCCCGCATCCACCTCAATCGGCGAGAGCACGCGATAGCCGCCGAGCAGGTGAAGCAGCGCGTTCTGGGTGCTGGTGATCTTGGGATCCTGAGCGAGCACGCGTTCGGGAATCACGCCCGGGTAGAAGCCGTGATCACCCTGAAAGGTGTCACAGGCGCGGGCGAAGGCCTGCATGGTGGAGAGCGTGGTCGTCTCGAGCGCGCGGCTGCGGGCTTTGCCGAGGGCAACCAGCAGCAGGCCGGCCAGCAGCACGATAATGCCGATGACCACCAGAAGTTCCGTGATCGAGAAGCCGCGCGAAGAACCGGCCGGCTTGAACCGGTGACGACGATTGGGAAGAGAACGGGTCAGTGCGAGCATGAGCATGATCCTTCAACGAAGGGAACGGGCAGAGGCCGGCGGCCTCGAAACGTATCGCGCCCGCGTCGGGGAAAAACATTCCCGCCACGCTCATCCGCTACTGAAGAATACCACAATCCAGCCGCGGCAGTTCCAGAAATTATCCACAATCCCCTATGAGGGCCGCTTCATCGCTTCCAACTCCGCCCAGCGATCGTACAACGCCTGGACGCGCTGCTGAGCGGCGTCGAGCTTTCGGCACACTTCCCCCAGTCGCTCGTGGTCGGCCAGCACCTGCGGGTCGTTGGCCCGCGTCTGCAACGCCTCCACCTCGCTCTCGGCTTCCAGAATGGCGTCCTCCATTCCCTCCAGTTCCCGTTGATACTTGTAGCTCAGCTTCGCCGGCCGCGCGGCTGACTCAGAGGAGGATCGACCGGCCCTGCCCGACTTGCTCGGCTCGGGCTTGCGCTCCGCTTGCTGCGCTCGTTTCCGGGCGTCCGCCTGACTCGTCTTGCGCGCGCGGACATCGCGCGACCACTGTTCGAGCGATGCGTACGACTTTGCGCCGCCTTCGCTGTCCAGCGCAAGAAACGTCGTTGAAATGCGCTCCAGCATGAATCGGTCGTGCGTAATCAGGACCAGCGCGCCGGGAAACTCCAGGAGCGCCTGTTCGAGCACTTCAAGCGAGGGAATGTCCAGATCGTTGGTCGGCTCGTCCATCAGCAGGACATCTGCCGGCTCGAGCATCAGGTTCGCCAGCAGCACGCGCGCCCGCTCCCCGCCGGAGAGATTCGACACAAAGGTCCGCAACTGATCGGGCGAGAACAGAAACTTCTTCCCCCAGCCGGTCACGTGCATCGGTTTGCCGCGGTAATGCACCGTATCCCCCACGGGGCAGAGCGCTTCCTGCAGCGTCATTCCCGGGTCGAGTTCAGCGCGGTCCTGCGTAAAGGTGACCATCCGCAGATCGGTCGCGGCCTTGATCGTGCCTGTATCCGGCTCAAGCGAACCGTTGAGAATCCTGATGAGGGTCGTCTTGCCCGAACCGTTCGCGCCGAGCAGACCGATACGCTGACCGGGCGTGAGCGTGAGATCAATGCCCTCGAACAATCGTTTCCCGCCCCGTTCCTTGCTGACGTTGTGCAGTGACAGCAGCCGTTTCGTCTTGCGATCAGTCGCCTGAAAATCGATGGAACTGGTGCGCGTCGGGGCCGCATTGCGGTCCCGCAACGCTTTGAGCTCCGCCTTGCGTTGGACGGTATCCGCAAGCTGGGTTTTGTTGCGGGTCTCGCGGGCTTTGATGCCCTGATCCAGCCAGGCCTTGTCCCGACGCACCATGTTCGCCAGTGCGGACTGCGCGGTCGCCTGACCATCCAGGAACTCGCCCTTCCTGCGGACGAACTCCGTGTAGTTGCCTTTGACTTCGAGCAGTCCGTCCGGATAGGCGCGGGAGAGTTCAATGATGCGCGTGGTCACATTTTCGAGGAACTGGCGATCGTGCGTGATGATGGCCACCGCCGGCCGGGCCTGCCGGATGAAGTCCTCCAGCCAGACCGTGCCTTCCAGATCGAGGTGATTGGTCGGCTCATCGAACAGCAAGACATCGGGTTCGTGAACGAGCGCGCACGCGATGGCCAGCCGCTTGCGCCAACCGCCGGAGAGCGTGCGAATCGGCTGGTCAAAGTCAACGAATCCGAGTCGGGACAACGCCATGGACGCCCGCGTGTCGACATCGAGCCGTTCCTGCGCCGCTTCCCGCTCCGCCTCCGCGCGGGCCGCGCTGAACGGGGTGGCGTCCGGCACAAATGGGTCATCCTGCGCGATGTAGGCCAGGCGCAGGCCGCGTCGTCGGACGATCTCGCCTTCATCGGGTTCCACGAAGCCGGCCATCATTTTGAGCAGCGTGGTCTTGCCCGCGCCGTTGGGGCCGATGATGCCCAATCGGTCCTGCTCGATGAGTTGCAGGTCAATGCCGCGAAAGAGCACGTGTTGTTCGTAGCTCTTGGTCAGTCCGCGGGCGGTCAGCAGGGTCGACATGGTGGCACTTCAATGCTCGTGCGTGAGCCATCAGGGGCGGAACATCGGCCGCCGGTTGCTCGAAAACCGGCGGCGAGATCCAGGGAAAAAATGCGGTCCAAGTAAAAAGACGCGGCCGAATACCGCGCCTTGTCACAAAGCCACCCAGGGGACTCGAACCCTTGGCCGAAACGCGCGATTCTTCGGGGAAAACAGTCCAGTATACACCAGTGCGCCGAAAAAACGTCACCAAAATCGATCCATGCCATGATCAGGATGAAACGGCAACTGACCGGCTGAGAAAGAACCTCGCCCAATTCTCGCGACTGCCGGTCGAGACGCAGGAGAAGGTCCTCAAGATTGCCAAGGTCATGGAAGAGTGAACGATCCTCGGCACATCACGCGCCAAAGACTGGACACAACGAAAAGAGCCGGATCAACCGCAGAGCGGGCGGGTGATCCCGCTGAATCGCTCTGGAACGCCATGATTGAGCCCGCGGAATCTCTACCCGACCAAGAGCGAGTGGCTAATCGAGCACATCGCGGGCTTGACGAAGCTGACCCCCGGCGAAGTGGGCTGCTGGGATCTTCACGCCGACAGAAGGCGCTGAATGAACTCTCGCTGCCGCAAGACCCGCAAGAAATCGCCGGATGAGCGTACCCATTCCTCTAAGCCAACTGGCCCGGGGCCGAGCACCTGCCGACACCGACCACTCCCGAGGATCGGCGAGCCGGGCCGGTACGCCTATCACCCCCTTCTGAGATGTCGGGACTGCGGATCGCCCGAACCCAACACCCTGAAGGTGTATCGCACGACCCGCACGGTGATGGGGCGGTCGAGCGACACACGACCTGCCGTGCGTGCGGAGCTCTATTCATCGTCACCTTGGAGTGACTTCATTCCGCACTCTTGAAGAATGGCCCGCTGCCCCGCGCAACGTGCTCGCGATGAATGATCGTGCCGGATCGATCTTGGTGGAGCAAGCGACGGTCGCGACTACGTGACCATTTGTCTGGTGGGATGATGCAGCAAACCGGGCTGGCGTTCCGCACACTGCGCGATACGATGGACAAAGTACACCTAGACAGGTCTTCACCGCCGGGGCTGAGTTACACCGATGCCCTGAAAGAGGATGGTGCCTTTCCGCGACTCTTATCTCGGCAAATCTTCACACTCACGCCGATCTTAGTCAAGTCCTGTGCCCTTGTTCATCAACGCTTGCGATTCCCAAGCAATCGAGTGAACACCGTGATGCTCTCGTTTCCGTACCTATCTACAAGCCAGGCATTTGCTACGTACTTCAGAACACGCCTGATCTCTGTCTCATTCACGCCCAACGTCGCCGCGGCACGTTCGTTGTGCTTTCGCTGAATGAGCGTTGCATCGAGAATCGCCCATGCCATGCCGTCCACCTCGGCGCGAAGTGGTTGAAGCAGGTGCTCTACGAGCTTCCTCCGCGCTTCGCTCAATCGCACCTTGATGGTTGAAACACTGGTGCCACAGATGACTGCGATCTCGTCGACTGACTTCTCCTCGAAGATCGACAGCTCGACAAATCGCCGTTGTGTGTCGGAGATGGGCCCAGCCATGCATGCTGCGCGAAACGCCTGCATCTTTTGAGCCTGCTCGAATAACTCCTCATGGTTCACGAGACGCGTGCTCGGTCCAGGACCATACCCGGTCGGATCGTATGCTCTTCCGGCGTCATTCACGGGAAACTCCGATGGCTTGTGCTTGCGGCCGCGGTCGATGACCTTGTTGTTGATCGCTTTCTTGAGCCGGGCTTCAAGATGCTGATCATCGTTGACTCGGTTCAGACCGCCGCCAGCTACCTCACGCACAATCACACTCTGCACAATGCTCTCGGGCATCACGTCGACGCGGTTGCGTTTCGCACCAAGCCGCTGCGCAGCGTGCTTTGTCAAAGACGCGTACAGCCGTTGAAGTGCATCACACTTAGCATTCTCATCATTGCCTCGCAACGCGTTCAGCATTGTGCGTGAATCATTGACTGGCTCGGAGTTGTATATGCTCTTATCAGACATAACGGATCCTTGGCTGGAATCATCGTAACAACTCTCGCAAAGAGCTTTGGAGCCTACCTATGGATTCGAGAGAATCCCTTCCAAAGCTCCGTGCCACTTAGCGACACTCGGTCTGCCCCCGAATTGTTTTCGCCGACATTCGATAGTGACGGGCCATCATCGAATCTCCAGGCTGCAGGCATTGACGCGTGAGGCGGTCATACCCATCGGCGAGGCTCGTCATCGCCTGCCGTGGCGATATGACAGTGGGCAGACAGGAGCGGAGCATGGAACCAAGCTGGACAACCCGCGTGTGAATCGCTAACCATGCACTTGCCTGGGTGTTCTGTTGCTGGAACTTGCGAACCGGGTCTTCCCGCGGTGGGGCCAGGGGGATCAGGTCGTCTGAAGACGAAACGACGGTAGTGCTCATGGCGAATCTCCGTGCCCTGGGTTCAATTGCTTCTGGCAAGGCGGGCCACCTGTCCGCCACCAACGAAGCGAGCGAAACGTCACCAAGTAACACCTCACTGTAACTTTGCCGCCGGTTCATTCGATTGCAATTCAGTCTGCACCGGGCATCGCGTCCGGCAGAACGAGAAACACGCAACGGAGTAGCACCATGACTGCCACGCAACGAATGAAATCCAGTGCCTCTGACTGGGAATTCGCCAGCCTTCCAAACATGGAGGTTGCAGGCATGAAAATCGCAGTTGGGGCGTCATTTTTCTCGATCCGCAGCCGTTCGATGAAGAGCAGCGCAATCGCCATTTTCGCGGGCTACGGCCTGGGCTTCAGCCTGATCACCCGTCGGGCCAAGGCGCTTGGCAATCGGCCACAACTGGCTCTGCCACTTCGGTACAACCGAGTTCAGTCGCTCTATTCGTGGTCACTTTCTGATCTGGATGGAGCCGGGGGCAGGCTTTCGTCGGCATCGGGCGCGCTGAGCAAGGGCTACGGCGTGAGTTGCATCACCGCATTCACGAGGAGCGGCACACTGTTTCAAAGCCAGGATATCCATGGCCCTATCGTCTCAGGATTCGGCGTTGGTCTATCCGTGCTCGCAGGGCGATGGACAGTCGTCAACGCGTAACACTCGAGTTGTCCAGTCATCGCACCGTAACTCAGTACGCTTTATGCTGGCCGAGTAGGTACCATGGTCACTACATCCATGTGTGGAGGGCACTACTGTGAGTGAGACCGGAGAATTGCCGCAGGAAATGCCGCGTGAAGTGGTACCGCTGCGTAGCGCCTGGCAAACAGGGCCGCCGGTACCCAATCTCGCGAAGTATCTTCCTGAACCACCCAGCGACAACCCAAACCTGCTCTACCAACTCGTCCAGTGTGATGTGATGGAGCGTCAACGCGTCGCGGGTTTGCCGGCGTGGCAGAACGAAGACCTCCCCATCTCCGTCACCCACTACGAAGGGATCATCGGAGAGATCAAAGCCGGCACGGCGCTTGCACGCCTGCTCGTGCGAGTGGAGTTGCAACGGGCCACAGAAAGCGGCGAGACGGCGCTCGGTGATGTGATCGACCAACTGGACAAACGATTCCCCGCCGATGTCGCGGCGGCGCTGGATGATCTGCAGAGTATTGATAGAACGGCTTCCATACTCCCCACGGCTCCGAAGACCGCGCCGGCCCAACTGGCAGTGAAACTTCCCGAGCGCATCGGCAAGTATCGCATCAAACGCCTCATCGCCTCCGGCGGGATGGGCACGGTCTACGAAGCCATGCAGGAGTCGCCCCGCCGAACAGTGGCGCTCAAGGTCATGAAGCACGGCATCGCCTCGCGCTCCGCCCTGCGCCGCTTCGAGTATGAATCACAAATCCTCGCTCGTTTACGCCACCCGTGCATCGCGCAGGTGTACGAATCCGGCACCCATGACATCGGTGAAGGCGCAGTGCCGTACTTCGCGATGGAGTACATCCCCAACGCCAAGTCCATCACCGAGTACGTCAAGGCCAAGAAGCTCTCCACACGCGAGCGGCTGGAACTGTTCGCCAAGGTCTGCGAGGCCGTCTATCACGGCCACCAGAAGGGCATCATCCACAGGGACCTCAAGCCCGGCAACATCCTCGTCGATTCACACGCCCAACCGAAGGTCATCGATTTCGGCGTGGCGCGGGCGACCGACTCCGACTTGGCCGTCACAACCCTGCAAACCGATGTCGGGCAACTCATCGGCACACTCCAGTACATGAGCCCGGAGCAGTGCGATGCCGACCCGCACGATATTGACACGCGCAGCGATGTGTATGCGCTTGGCGTCGTGCTGTATGAACTGCTCTGCGAGCAGTTGCCGTATGACTTGACGAAGGTGGCGGTATACGAAGCAGCGCGGGTGATCCGTGAGACACGGCCGGCCCGACTGAGCAGCTTCAACCGCACCCTGCGCGGCGATATTGAGACGATCGCCTTCAAGGCGTTGGAAAAAGAGCGTGAGCGGCGATATTCCAATGCAGCCGACCTTGGCGCGGACATCTCGCGTTATCTCAAGAACGAGCCGATCACCGCGCGCCCGGCATCCCTTGCGTATCAGTTCCGCACGTTCGCCCGGCGGAACAAGCCCGTGGTCATTGGTACCGCCGCGGTGTTCCTTGTGCTCGTGGTGGGCTTGATTGTCGCGACGACGTTCTATGTTCGGGCCGAGGAGGCCCGTGCGATTGCCGAAGCCCGTGAAGCGGAAGCGACGGCAGCGCAGGAGGCGGAAGCTCAGCAGCGTCGGATCGCCAAGGAGCAACAGAGGCTCGCCGAGCAGCAGCAGAGACTCGCCGAAGCCAGGGCCGAAGTGATCGAGTGGAACTCGTACGTCGCCAACGTCACTGTGGCCGCTGCCTCGATGGACGCTCGGCAATTTGACCGCGTTCACCAGCGGCTGGATGCGTGTCCGCAGCATCTGCGCAACTGGGAGTGGCACTGGCTCAATGCGAGCATTGACAACAGTGTTCAGACAATGACTACTGGGCGTGTCTTGTCTGCCGCGTTCAGTCCAGACGGCACACGGATCGTCACGGCGCCGCGGCACCGCACGGCACGGGTGTGGGATGCGAGCAGCGGCGAGAGCGTGGCCGAACTCAAGGGGCACATTGGCTTGGTCAACTCCGCCGCGTTCAGTCCGGACGGCACGCGGATCGTCACGGCGTCATCGGACGGCACCGCACG
>RECV01000286.1 GCA_007693845.1 Phycisphaerales bacterium | reverse complement strand
TTCGGTTCAGCAGTTCCTGCCCATCCATGTCCTTTTCCCGGATCTGCAGGCAATCGGCGCCGGCCTCAACGCACGCCTGAACCACTTCGCGCCACGGCCGGCGGCAAAGCGATTCAGTCAGAAGAACGCAGATCGCCCACTGCCGTGCCCGTCCGGTCGCGAGCGCCGCGAGGAGGCGCTGGTCCAGCTCGTAGGCGGCGTAACGAAGCTGCTCGATGCGGTCAGCCGGAACCGTCGGAAGCAGTTTGGAAGTCTCCTCGATGACGCGCAGCGCTTCGGTCAATCGCTTCCCCGCCGCGGCTGCGAGATCACCCATGCCGGCTCGCATCATCTCGGCATCCGTGGTGATTGACGTGCCGACATCGTGCGGCGTGTCGCGGTTGGCGTGCAATACACCGTCCGGCAGCATTCGCAGCGCATCACGCAGATCGTGCCGCAGTTGCTTCAGTTCGCGGCTGATTGATTCATCGTTGAGCGCGAAACGGGCAATGTCCTCCATGACCCGCAGGGCCTCACGGGCGCGGTTCGCGTTGGCGTCGATCATGCGAAAGTGGGCGGGCATCATGAGATGGTAGAACCGGATCGGCGTTCAGGCGGCCGCGGAACCGCGATCCAGACGTGCTTTTCCGATTCGGTAGAACGCGGCGTAGATCAGGTTGATCGCCAGCACACCGCCGATGGCGATCAGCAGGGTCGAACCGGTCACTTGTTCCTGAACACAGGTCCAGACGAATTGACCGATGCAGAGAATTGAAACAAAGATGAGCGTGGCGGCCCGCGGGATCAAGTAGACCATCAGCGCGCCGATCGGTGCGCCGATCGCCACAACCGGAGCGGCCGCGAGCCAGTTTCGAAAGACCGCCGGATCAATGGCAAACTGGGGCAGACCGGTTTGCCAGAGTGCCAGACTGGCAGCGAGTCCGATCAGCGAGGTGTACGCCATGAGAACGATCGATGTCGGGATGGCGATTCGGATGTCCGCGCGCACAAGCAGCACGAGGACGATGTAAATCAGGAGATCGATCCCCACGCCGGTGACCGCCGCGACGAACATGCCGCCGATCAACCCGGTACTGATCCCGAGGAGACGGTCGAACCGCGGCGTGCCCACGATGAACCCGCTCTGGTTCACGATCTCGCGAACTTTCATCAGGTGCATCAGGCCGAAGCTCGCCCAGAGAACCGCGAAGACCAGCTTCGTGGTCAGATCGTCGACGATCGGAGCGAAGAAAGCCAGCCCCAGCGGCGTGCCGATGAGAGCGCCGAGCATGGCCCAACGCAGCAGCGACCAGGCGATGGGGCGACCGGCGGCGATGACGAAGATGCTCGCGGAAACCATGCCGATGGACTGGACGGCGAAGCTGAAGTGCCGGCCGATGACCGCCGGCTCACCGAAGAGGAGCACGAGAATGGGGAACCCGATCGTGCCCCCGCCCATGGGAGTCGAACCGGCCACGTACGAGCCCAACGCCATGGCCAGCGCGATGCCCCAGTGATCAGCGATGGTGGCCCAGTGATCCCCGATGACGACGAGAGCGAACCAAGCCGCGTAGAACGCCACCAGCCACGCCACAAACCACCGAAGCCGCGACCAGCGGGCTCGGGCGATCGCGCGGCGATCAATCGGACGAACGTGCAAAGCAGACGAACTGGCCGGTCCAATTTCACTCAAGCCAGATTCCACTTGATGTCACACTTCGCACCCTGGTGTTCGAGAACTTCGCGGGTCTTGCTGGTCGGTCGAATGTAGCGTGAATCCTCGTTGCTGACGCGGAGCATGGGCTTGCGTTTGTTGAGACTCCGCTGCACCCAGTGTTCGTGGATCATGATATCGAGTGCTTGAACGCAAAAGGAGAGTTGGAGGTCCAGTGAGGGCCCGGTGATGTCCGGATGTTTCTGACGGAGATACTTGCGCAGCGCTGGAATGATTTCGGCGATCTCGGAGGATTGCTGCAGGGCTTCAACCATCAATCCGTAGTAGCCCGCCAGAGGCAATCTTCGTTCGCCACGCTCGTAGCAGTCGATCAGTTTGATGCGTCCCTCTTCAAGGACGCCGATTTTCCCCTTGGTAGCACCCTTGAGGTTGAGTTTGAAGATGTTGTAGCCGCTGCTGAGGTACTCGCTTCCGCCGCGGCCCTTGGGGTCGAAGAGGTTCAGCAACTGGCGCGTTGTTGAGACGTCGAAGGAGCCGAGCGTCGGCAAACCGACCTGTTCGGTTGTGAAGCCGCCCTGACTCAACCACCGCCACGCCTGCGATGGGGATAGCTTGATCCCCGCATCCTGCGCAATGCGCCGGCAGTGCTCCTGCAGGTCGGTGAAACAACCGTTGGCGGAGTACCAGAACTTCGCAAACCGAATGTGCTGCTCAATGTTGCGTCGATTGCGGTCGTTGTATCGAGTGCGAAGCCAGTCGGCCTCGATCTCGCCCCGATCCAGTTCGAGGATGGTGTACGCCGCTTCACGCGCAGATGAATGGGCCAGTGACATGCCGGCTGCGAGAATCGGGTCGGCGAAACCGGCCGCTTCGCCGGCAATGAACCAGTTCTCGCCGACGATTCGGTCCGCGAGTTGTGACCAATCCTTGCAGGACTGCAGTTGATTCTCGCACTGAGCATTCTCAAGCAGGCCGGCAATTTCCGGCTGCTCTCGCAACGCCTTGTCGTAGAGTTCTTTCGGCGTGAGGCCGAGCGACTTGTAGTGATCGACGGGGCAGATCACCCCGATGCTGGTGCGGGTCGGTCCGAGCGGAATGAACCAGATCCACCCGTAGGGCAGACTGCGCACCTGAACGCGCGTGGCGCCGACGCCGATTTCCACCGCCCAGTCTGCATTCTGCCAATAATCCCAAACGGCAATGTTGCGCAGTTCCTGTTCGACCTCCGATTCGACGTCGAGAGCACGACGAATGAGGCCGACCGTCCCCGAACCGTCGATGTAATGCCTTGCCGTGACGACTTCCCCGCCCTCCAGCTTCAGGCCCGCGACCTGATCGCCTTCCACGAGAACCTCCACCACGCGCGTTTCCTCGCGGACTTCGCAGCCCAGCGATTCGGCATGACGAAGCAAAATATCATCGTACAGGGCCCGGTCGACCTGAAACGCGGTATGACGGCGCTGGCCTTCAAACTGGGCCGGGCGCGGCTCATCACGCCACTCCTCCACCGGGTAGAAGTCAAAGTCCCAGCAATCGTTGTTGCGTCCCCAGGTGTAGGACGCCCCGATCTTGATCGGGAATTCCGCGGCTTCCACCTTCTCCCACACCCCCATCTCGTCGAGAATCGGCCCGATCGAAGGCAACTGGCTCTCACCCACGTGATCTCGCGGAAACTTTTCCTTCTCGATGATCAGAACCTTCAGATCCGGGTTGTATTTGAGCAGGAGCGCCGCAGCTGTCGATCCGGTCGGCCCGCCGCCGAGAATCGCCACATCACACCCGATCGTCTCTGATTTCACCATCGAAAAGCACCCTCCAAAGAGTGTCAGACATCCATTTCAGAATGATGGCCGGACAGCAAACGCAAATGCGGCCGCCTCCCAGTTATCGCCAGATTTCTCGAACTCGATCCCTTCTACTCGGGGAGGCGGTCTGAGCCAACCGAGTCCTCTGGCCGAATGATGACGCACAAAACGTGTTCACGCAACAGAAACTTCTCTCTTTCAATACTTTGCGTCGGTGATGAGAACATGGGCGCACATGCCGTGATTGTCGCCCGCGGGTGAGTCGGAACGGGCCGCATGATCGATCAACTGCGTATACACTCCGGCTGCGAATTCAAAGGGCGGGTCGACATGGCCCCAAACTCGCCCAATTGATCCGATCAAATTACAAACAAGATTCAGGAGTTTTGTGTGTTCAAATCCATTCGCGTGAGTCGCGCTTCCAAGCCCATCGTCGCCGCCGGCATCTTCTCGGACGACCTGAAGCAGAAATCATCCTCGGGATCGACTCGGAAGAAGCGGTCAGAACACGTCGAGACGGCCCGCTCCCGGCCGGGCTTCCGCGCGGAGGTCGGCGAAGTGACCATCGTGGACTCGCAACTCGTGCTCTTCGGTCTCGGTTCACGTTCGGACGTACAACATGATGCGCTGCGCACAGCGGGTGGGAAGCTCATCCGGGCACTGGACCGGACCGCGCCGAAGGCCATCAGCATTCAGATCGAGGGCGCACTCCCCGATCGCATCAGTGATCGAACCCTGGCCGGCCGCGCTCTGGCCGAAGGCATCGGCCTGGCGAACTGGCGAGTCGATTTCTTTGACGGATCAGCGACGCAGCACGAAAAACCAAACGCGGCGCTTACCCTCGATTCCGATGACAGCAGTTTCAAATCGGGACTGAAAGACGGTCTGGAACTCGCTGACAGCGCAAACTACGCGCGCGAGCTTGCCTGCACCCCGCCGAACATCTGCAATCCGACCTGGATGGTGACGCAAGCCCGCAAGCTGGCGCGGGAAACCGGGCTGAAGTGCACGGTGATCGACTTCAAGAAGGCGCAGCAACTCGGCATGGGCGGCATCGTGAATGTCGGCAAGGCCTCAGCGAGCAAACCTTGTCTCATCATCCTCGAACACAAACCGCAGAAGATCGCCGCCAAAGCGAAGAAGCAGAAGATCGCG
Source organism: Phycisphaerales bacterium (assembly GCA_007693845.1). Taxonomy (GTDB): domain Bacteria; phylum Planctomycetota; class Phycisphaerae; order Phycisphaerales; family SM1A02; genus SKZB01. The sequence goes on along the minus strand of RECV01000286.1, from coordinate 4,890 downwards.
ATCGTCGGCAAGACCATCACCTACGACACCGGCGGCTATTCGCTCAAGATCTCCGGCGGGATGAAGGGCATGAAAAACGACAAGAACGGCGGGATGGCCACGATTGGCGCCATGCGCGCGATCGCCCGGCGAAAGGTGCCGGTCCATGTCGTCGGCCTGCTGCCCTGCGCGGAGAACATGGTGAACGGCGAAGCGTACCGGCCGGACGACATCATCGAGATGTATAACAAGGTCACCGTCGAAGTCACCAACACCGATGCGGAAGGACGCCTCGTCCTGGCCGATGCACTCGCTTATGCCTGCGACAAACTTAAACCGACCGCAATCTTCGATACGGCGACCCTGACCGGCGGCGTGGTCGTTGCCCTCGGCAAATGGTCGGCCGGCGTCTGGTCGAACGACGACCCGCTGTTCGATCGCCTGCAGAAGGCATCAGACGCCACTGGCGAGAAAATCTGGCGGATGCCGTTGTGGAAGGAGCACAAAGACTTCATGCGCGCCAAGCACGCGGACCTCTGGAACTCCGCCCCGGCGCGCGACGGGCACCCGATTCAGGGGGCGGCGTTCCTCAGCTTCTTCGTGGATGACGAAACGCCGTGGGCGCACATCGACATTGCCGGCACGAGCGCGACCGACAGTGATACCGATCTGCACGTCAGCGGGCCCACGGGTTACGGCGTGCGGCTGCTCACCGAGGCCGTCGAGAGCTGGACGCGTTGAGTTCAGTGGGAATGCGAACAATCACCCGAAATCCGGCCGGGAGCACCGTGGGCGGCGGCAGCCGATGTTGCGGCGCCCTGCGCGCAGTCGCTATCTTATGACTCATGATCTCGTTCCCGCGCAGCATGAGAAACCAGCCGTTCCGGGCCATGCTCGTGGCAACGGTGATCGGTGCCGTCATCCCGCTGGGCGGTTGTGAATCGCTCTTCGGATCAGGCCAGGGGCAAACGTTCGTGGAGCCCCCCGCCGATGGCGAGACGGCCTACTGGCCGTTCTGGCCCCGACAGATGCGGATTCATCCGCTGACGCGCCTCTCGGGCAATCCCGACTCGAGAGACCGCACGCTGGAGGTTCGTCTGGAGTTTAAGGATCAGTTCGACTTTCCCACCAAGATGGTCGGCCAGATCCGCATCGACCTCTTCCCGCAACGAGGCATCGATGTCGAGGCCGATCATGACCTGATCTGGAATGTCGACCTGCGCGATATGGCCAAGAACAACAGTGCATTTGATGAAGTCACGCAGACCTATCTCTTTCGGCTGGAGATCGGCGAGATGAATCTCGAAGGCCCGATCGAGATCGTCGTGTACGCCATGTCAAACGACAGCCGGGACTTTCAGGCGTCCCACCGTCTCGAGTGACGCCGGATCACTTTCTTCGAATGACCGATTCAGGCCGGATTGGATGAAGGTGCGGGCGATTCCGGCGTGGCCGGGGCGTTTTCAACCGGCTCGATCACCGTGTACTGATCGAGGTTGAGCACGGTGATCTCACCGTCATCCAGGCGCAGTTCGAGTCGATCAAGCCAGAGCCTGTCGTGCCGGGAGTGCGCGAACCACGAGCCAGTTTTCGCCTGCTGATATCGCACGACTTCACCCTCGACGACTTCCGTCCAGGTGCGGTCGCGCTGGGGCAGTTGCTGAATGACGCGAACGCGCGTTCCGGGCTTGTAAATCGTGGTCTCGAGCGGCATAACGATGAAGTGTACGGCGGGGGGGCGTGGTTGACCAGTCAGTCGCCGGGATCGCGACGAACGAATCAGCACGAGCCGAATCAACCCGGCTGTGGTGCGGCGCTGGCAACGGTTTCAGATGCCGCGATCGGCTCCGGACCGATCGTCACGACCGTGCCCGCGCCGAAGTTCCGCTCGGCGAGATACGCATTCAACGCCATCCGGTCGACCGCTTCGATCGCGCGCGTGACCTCCTCCAGCGTCCGCGGCCGGCCGAGCCGGAAGTAATCCCGCGCGATCGCCGAGGCCCGCGCGGAAGTCGATTCACCCGACATGACCAGGTGACTCTTCAACCCGATGATCGCCCGCTGAAACTCTGCATCCTCCGCGCCATCGCTCAGCCGATCGATCTCCTGTTGGCAGACGGCAAGCGTTTCGGCGGCTCGTTCGGGCGTCGTACCGGCGTAGAGCGTGATCAGGCCTTCATCCCGTCCGGGGCGATACTGCGCGTACACGCTATAACAGAGCGATCGCTTCTGCCGCACTTCCGTGAAGAGTCGCCCGCTCGTCCCGCCGCTCAGCACGCTGATCGCGATCCGCTCAAGCACCGCCTGCGGGTCCCGTTCCGGCGGCGCGTCGAAGCCCATCGCCAGATGAACCTGCGCGGTCGGCTGGGTCACGTGCTCGTGGCCGCGCGCCGCATCGCCCACTCGTTCCGGTTCATCACTGCGGCCGGTCCAGTCTCGGAACAGGTCATTCAACTGCTTGACGACAGCATCGGGATCGAACGCGCCGGCGATGCCGAGGATCGCCCCCTGCGGTTTGAACCGTTGCCGCCACGCTTCGCGCACCTGTTCGATCGTGGCGCTTTCCAGCACCTCGCGCCGTCCGTAGCCGTGGCGGTTGTACGGTGGGGGCATCAGCCGCGCGCCGAGTTTGAGCAGCACCGCGTGCTGCGGCTCATCGTCGAGTGAATCGAGTTCCTGAATGCAGAGGCGGCGAACCGGATCGAGTGACTGTTCATCAAGCGTCGGGGCGGTGACCATCGACGTGATCAGCGGAAGCGCTTCGGCGAGTTGATCGCCGACCATGGTCACGCTGAGGCGAAGGTGGTGGGCCGACACGCCGTTGGAGCGTCGCACGCCGAGCCGGTCGAGCGCATCGCTGTGTTCGCGGCTGCTCATGCCGCCGGCCCCGCGGAAGAGCATTTCGCCCAGCAGCGCGACGACGCCTTCGCCGTCGTGGGTATCCGTGGCCGATCCGGCGGGCAGCAGCCAGTGCAGCGCGACGGACGAAACACCGCTCATGGGTTCGAGCAGCAGGGTGAGGCCGTTTTCGAGCGTGACGGTACGGATTTCAGACATACGTGGACAGGCCCTGTTTCAGAGGTCAAAAACTGCCGGTGCGCAGCGTCTGCACTATATCCGCGACCGGGATGGACTGTCACGACACGTTCTCGGAACGGATCGCTCGCGTTGCGTTGAGGACCGATATGACTTGACCCGCACAGTCCTCACGGTTTGAACAACCCGCGGAGTCTTCCGGCGGATCAGGTGATTCTTCGGTATCGAAAGAGCGGATAAATGGGGATGAGCGTTCGCCCCGCTCGACTCAGGAGTTCCCGATGCGCGTGATCGTGAACCTGGTGATACTGCTGATGCTCATCGGTCTTCTGGCCGGTGCGGTCTACCTGTATCAATTGGATCGCGATCAGGTCCAGGCCATCGATGCGACCCGAACGGAACTGCGTCGCCTTCAGCAGCAGGTCAAACTGCAGGCCACGCTCAGCAGGGTGGAACTGTCCGACCGTGGTTATCCGGTCACGATCGATCCCGCGTGGTTCGAGCACGACCGTCCGATCAACGTCCTGTTGGGAAGCAGGCATCCTTGGGTGGAGATCGCACACGAAGATCAGAGTCATCTCAAACATCCGGTGGACCCTGTGGCGCACGATCGGGATCAGGCGCAGTTCTGGTACAACCCGTCTACGGGACTGGTGCGGGCGCGTGTGCCGGCGAGACCGTCGGATCAGACCACGCTGGATCTGTACAACCTCATCAACGACAGCCACCTCACCTCGCTGTTCGACATGACGCGCGAAACGCCGCCGGTGCTGGAACCGGTTCCGTCCCGCGGACGCCCCCGCCGCCGATAAGTCATCCTGATCGGACGAATGCGGCTTATCGGCAGCGCATCAGGCCTTCGATTCGCGCGCGGCGGGCGCAGGAAGCCCGAGCGCGTCTTCGATGACGTACCGGCCGGGCGATTGCTGCTGCAACCAGTGCGCTGCGTGGAGCGCGCCGTGAGCAAACACGTTGCGATCGGTGGCGGCGTGTCGGAGCTGAATGCGTTCTCCGGACCCGAAGAACTCGACCGTGTGCTCGCCGATGACATCGCCCGCGCGTATGCAGAGCACATCCTCGGGCGTGAAATCAGACCGGCCGGCATCGTTCAGCGTCTCCACCAGCCGCCGGGCAGTACCCGAGGGTGCATCGCGCTTTTGGTCGTGATGCACGTCAATCATGCTCAAAGCCCAAAAATTTTTCGCAAGAATTTTTGCGGCAGAATGAAGCAGTGTGTTGAGCACCGCGATGCCGAGTGAGGTGTTCGGCGCTTCCATGACGGGGATCGAACTCGCAGCTTCGCGCAACGCGCGGCGCGTCTCATCCGCGAGCGCGGTTGTTCCAACCAGCAGCGCAGCGCGGCATTCCGTCGCGAGCGAAATCGCCCTTTTAGTGCCGCTATCCGATGAAAAATCAACAATTACGTCAATCGCGCCCGCCCGCTGCAAGCCGGGTTCGATCACATCATCGCGCGCGATCGCCGCGGTCAGTTCGTACCGCGCATCGTTCTGCGCGAGCGCGATCAATCGTTGTCCCATGCGCCCGCGCGCACCGAAGATGACGAGTCTGATCATGGGTGAAGCTCCGATGGAATTGACACAACGCAAAAATTTCTGTCAAGAGACTTGGAATCAACGTCCGATACAGGTACAAAATATTCCAGCGGTTGTTCCGCTGAGCGCTCGTTGCGCTATTTCGCTCCGACAGTATCACGAATCACAAAGGAGGTCATCACAATGGCCAAGAAGAAACGCGCCACACGCAAGAAGGCTACCCGCAAGAAGGCCACCAGGAAAAAGGCCACCCGTAAGAAAGCGACTCGCAAGAAGGCCACTCGCAAGAAGACCAAGAAGAAGGCCACCCGAAAGAAGGCCA
>RECV01000221.1 GCA_007693845.1 Phycisphaerales bacterium | reverse complement strand
CAACGTACGCTACGGAGTACAACAACAATCAGTGGACGGTGACCCCCCACAACTTTGCGAGTCTCGGCAACAGTTTCAATGATGCGGCGAATGCGTATAGCACTGTATACGGCGAAGATTTTCCGCAGATTCTGCTCGGAGAAGATTCGAACTTCTTCATCTATCGCATACCTTTCCAAACGAATCCTGGCTTGTACATGCCGCTCGCATACGGTGGATTGGGTTCGTCCTACGTCGGTATGGGGCCTCACGGCAGCGGGTCGTACCGCCTTCACAATGTCCCATCGTTCAACTCCTATCTCAACGGCCGGTTTTACGATCACATTTTCTACGCGCCGAAAGATCAGGCCGCAATCTCTGCTATCGGAGACTGCTGGCAGTATCCCGCCGAATTCTGTGCCCCGGCTGATACAGATTTCACCGTCGCCGGGGAACTCTTCCCCTCGAGCTATTCGTTGTCTCCTGCAGCCATGTTCAACCAACAGGTCTGGAGTGTACCGAATAATCAATTCCCTTCGGTGAGTGACCTATTCACGAATTTCCCCGCTGCCTTTCGCACTCCGGCCGCTTCAATGGCCAGATATCCCGACCTCAAGACGCACATGATCGAGCATCATTGGCTGCAGAGAAAGCGTCTGGATTGCAATCCCAAAATGTCGAACACGCAGTTCGCGAAGTACGACGGCTGTGAACCGTTTTACTTCAATCATTCGACCGACTCGCAGCCTATGACTCTCTTTTATGATGGCCACGTCGCAGGTGTTGGTGTGCGGGAGGCGATGCGGGCCAACAGTATTGTTAAGACACAAAAGGGTGGCTCAAACGCGTTGGGCTTGTTCCGGAGAGATGTGGGCGTTTTTGGCAATGATGGCTTCTTTCAACAAAACGCCTACGGTGTCGACATCCCCGGCTTTGCTGAGACTTTCCCTGACACCAGCTTCCATATCCTCACCACGGATGGCATCATGGGCCGGGACATTCTTGGCGGTGACGGCGGCAACTGATTCTCGCATGTATTCTTTGGTTGGATGTCATCCGACATTCACCTGAAAAGACTGCTCAAAATCTTCACAGGGCCGCGTTCCCAAGGAACGCGGCCCTGTTGTTTCCCAAGCAATGCTGTAGGCAATTCACGCGGATTCCGCTAGAGTGAGACCGCTGAAGTGAGACAGACCGAATTCGGTCTCCGGGTTTTCGACTCCGCTCAATGGCACCATCACGAAACTCTCTCTCAATGAACCGACCCGAAGCCATGACGACCACCCAACACCAACTCGCCCCGGTCTACGACAACATCCTCGAGATGATCGGCAACACGCCGATGCTCAAGATCACCCGGATCGATACCGGGCCTTGCGAATTGTTCGTCAAGTTCGAATCGCTCAATCCGGGCAACTCGATCAAGGACCGCATCGCCATCGCCATGATCGAGGAAGCCGAACGCGATGGCACGCTCAAGCCGGGCGGTGCGATCGTGGAAGCCACCGCGGGCAACACCGGCATCGCGCTGGCCCTGGTGGCGGCCGTCAAGGGCTACACCCTCAAGGTCGTCATGCCCGACAAGATGAGCGCGGAGAAGATCTCGCACCTCAAAGCCATGGGAGCGGAAGTGATCCTCACCCGCTCCGATGTCGGCAAGGGGCACCCGGAGTATTATCAGGACATGGCGGAGCGCATCGCCAAGGAAAACCCCGGCTCGCTCTACGTCAATCAGTTCTGCAACAAGGCGAACCCCAGAGCGCATTACGAAACGACCGGTCCGGAAATCTGGGAACAGATGGAAGGGCGAATTGACACGTTCATCGCAGGCGTCGGATCCGGCGGAACGATGTCCGGAGCGGGGCGATTTCTCCGTGAAAAGAACGACAAAGTCGAGCTCGTCCTGGCCGACCCCAAGGGGTCGATCCTGACGCCCCTCATCAACTGCGGCGAGAAGGTGGAACCGGGTTCGTGGCTGATTGAGGGCATGGGTGAAGACTTCGTGCCGGATATCTTCGATATCGACATTGTGGATCGCGGCATTGAGATCACCGACAAGCAGTCGTTTCTCGTGGCGAGGGAACTCCTGAGGAAAGAAGGCATTCTGGGCGGCTCATCAACCGGCTGCATCGTTGCCGCAGCCCTGGAGTACTGCAAAGCACAAACCGAGCCCAAACGGGTCGTCACGTTCGTCTGCGACTCCGGCACCAAGTACCTCTCCAAGATGTTCAACGATTACTGGATGATCGACAACGGTTTTATCGAGCGTGAAACCCATGGCGATCTTCGCGACCTGATCGCGCGGCGGCACGAACTCGGCGAGGACGTGCACGTGAAGAAAACCACGCCGCTGATTCAGGTCATCAAGATGATGGACATGTACTCCGTCAGCCAGATGGCGGTTCTGGACGATGACGGCCGCATTGTCGGCCTCATTGATGAATCTGACATTCTTCTGGCCATGGTGCACAACTCGAAGGACAGCGGCCGCCCCGTCAGCGACTTCATGACCAGTCGCCTCGAAACCATCAAACCGACCTCATCGATCAACGATCTCATGCCCATCTTCCGGGCGGACCGCGTCGCCATCGTCGTGGATGGTGACGGCAAGTTCTACGGTCTGATCACGAAGATCGATCTGATCAACTATCTGCGACGTCAGATGCTCTGACCCCCTCGCCGCCCTGCTCCCACGGGAATGTCGTGACGCTATCATGCGGATCCCATGAATGCATCGCACCCTTCTCACGACGAACTGCAACTCGATTCACGCGTGATCCACGGCGGGCAACGGCCGGACCCGACCACCGGCGCGGTCATGCCGCCGATCTACCTGTCTTCGACCTACGCCCAGCGTTCGCCCGGCGAGCATCAGGGCTTTGAGTATTCACGTAGCCACAATCCCACCCGCTACGCCCTGGAACGGTGCATCGCTACCGTGGAAGGTTCCCGGCTGAATGAAGTTCAGGACGTCACCCACGGCGGTTTTGCCTTCTCTTCCGGACTCGCGGCAACGGCGACCTGTCTGGAATTGCTTGATGCGGGCGACCATCTGATCTCGATGGATGATCTCTACGGCGGGACGTACCGACTCATGACGAACGTCCGTGAGCGTTCCATGAACCTGAAGGTCAGCTACGTGGATCTCACCGATGCCTCGCGCATCGAGTCGGCGATTACGGATCGCACGAAGATGATCTGGGTGGAAACGCCGACCAATCCCACTCTCAAACTCGTTGATCTCGAAGCGGTCGTTGCCATTGCGCGCAAACACAATCTCATCACCGTCTGCGATAACACGTTCGCCACACCGATCCTGCAGCGCCCACTCGAAATCGGGTGCGATATCGTGATGCACTCGGCGACGAAGTATCTCGGCGGGCACAGCGACGTGATCGGCGGCGTGCTCATCACCCAACGTCCCGAACTGGCGGAGAAGCTGCGCTACATGCAGAACGCCATCGGCTCGGTCATGAGCGCGTTCGACAGCTACTTGGTCCTGCGCGGCATCAAGACGCTGGCCGTGCGCGTCCAGCGTCACTGCGAGAATGCCATGAAAATCGCGCAGTGGCTCGAAGCGAATCCCAAGGTCGAACGCGTGGTTTATCCCGGTCTGCAGAGCCACCCGCAGTATGAACTCGCACAGCGCCAGATGCGCCTGCAAGGCCAGCCGGCGGCCGGGGGCATGATCACGATCTTCCTCAAGGGCGGCCTCAAGGAGTCCCGCGTCTTTCTGGAAAACGTTTCAATCTTCGCGCTCGCCGAGTCACTCGGCGGTGTGGAATCCCTGATTGAACACCCCGCCATCATGACCCACGCCTCCGTTCCGCCGGAGACCCGCGCCACGCTCGGCATCAGCGATACGCTGGTGCGCATCTCCGTCGGCATTGAGCATGTGGACGACCTGATCGGCGATCTGGACCGCGCGCTCGCGGCGGTGTGATACAAGCCGCGGCACTCAAACGGGTGAAGACTTCTCTGGTCTTGCACGTGCCCGCTGGGTCACCGCCAGGGTCCCGAGTTTCTTCAGCACGCGCCAGACCGGCCCCGGAAACTGGTGCAACTCAACCATCACCTGTTCGAACGCGCTCAGAAAATGCTGCACATCCGCCTCGTTCAAACAGAGCGGCGGGATGAGTTTCACCACGTTGGTCTCGTGGCCGGCCACCTGCGTGAGAATCTTGTGCTGATCCAGCAGTGGAATCGTGACCGCCTGCGGAAAGAGGTTTTTGTCCATTTTGTGAATCAGCGACCAGCCCGTCCGCAGTCCAAGTGACGCCGGCGGGCCGAACTGAATGCCGATCATCAGCCCGCGCTGGCGCACGCCGTGGAGAAACTCGAACCGCGGGACCATCGCTTCGATCCCATCGCGGATCATCGTGCCCATGCGATCGGCGTTGTTCATCAGATCATCGTCATCCAACGCCCGGAGCGAAGCGAGCCCGGCCACCATCGCCATCGCGCCCTGTCCGAACGTGGAAGAATGAACCACCGCGCGATCCATTGAGAAAAAGACGCGATCGTAAATCCACTTTCGGGTAAGCACCGCGCCGACCGGGACGAAACCACCGGACAACGCCTTGGAGAGAATCACGATATCCGGGTCCACGGCTTCTTCGTGTTCGATCGCGAGAAACCGCCCGGTCCGCCCCATGCCGGTCTGAATCTCATCAGCGACGAAAAGCGTGCCGTACCGCTTACAGAGCGCGGACGCCTCGCGCAGGTAACCGGGGGTGGGAATGTGCACGCCTTTGCCCTGAATGGGTTCGACGACGAATGCCGCAACATCGCGCGAACGAAGTGCGTCTTCCAGCGCGTTCAGATCGTTGAACGGGATTTCTCTGCAGTGCGGAAGGTACGGCGCGAAACCGGACCGGAAACTCTCGCACCCGTTGAGCGCAAGCGCGCCGGTGGACAATCCGTGGTAGGCCTTCGCGGCGTGCAGAATCGCCGGCCGCTCGGTCGCCCGGCGCGCGAATTTGATCGCCGTCTCCACGCCTTCCGCGCCGGTGTTCGTGAAGTAAACGATGTCGAGATCGTTCGGCATCCGCCGTTTGAGTTCTTCTGCGAGCAGGCCGGAGAAGAGCGGCGCTTCCATCTGCACGAGACTCGCCACGTCCTGATCCAGAAAATCCCGCAGGGCCTGCTTGATGCCGGGGTGGTTGCGACCCATGTTGAAGACCGCGTACCCGCCCAGCAGATCGAGATACTTCGTGCCTTCGACATCCCATAGATACTGACCTTCGCCCCGCACGTAGCAACGGTCGAAGCCGATGGTCTTAAGTACACGCGCAAACTGCGGATTGATGTGCTCGCGGTGCAGTTCGTAGTTCCGACCGCGTTGCTCTTCGATGAGTTTGGCGAGATCAAGGGGCACGAAAAAAGTCTCCCGAAGCGGTGTGCGAATCGAGAGACTTTATCGAGTTACCGGCCGTGCGACCAGTCAAAGTCGGCAGGATCGACGAGGAGATTCAGGATCGTTGCGACGGCTTCTCATCATCAGAAGTACCGCAGTCCGATCTCGTACTCGCCGTCCTGCTCGTCGGTTGCTTTCGTCCAGGCGACCATGACGGACTGGTCGATCGCCTGGCCTTCGGGCAACAGCTTGAGTGCAACGCCGGTCATCCCCTCGATCACCGGCGTGCGGGTGCGGATCCGGAACCCCCCGTCGCCGGCATCAATCACTCGATACCGGACGGGCGTGCGAAGATCGTGCATCCACGCGATCAGCAGCTCAGCGGGATACGGGACGCGGTCTCCTGTACGCCGATCGTCAGCCAGCGTACCGGCCAGCCGGGACGTCATGATTGAATCGTGAAGCATGACTGAACTATCCATTACAACTACCTGTTCGCACAAAGCCGCTCCGACGTTCCGCTGACTTTTCCGCTTCCGCGATTCAACATGTGACATCTGGGCGATCCTGTCTCACAATGTCATGCATGAATCCGAGCTATGACGTCATCGTTATCGGTCTGGGCACCATGGGTGCGGCGACCTGCGCCTACCTCGCCCGCCGCGGCGCGAGGGTCCTCGGGCTGGAGCAGTTCGGCATTCCCCACGCTCACGGGAGTGCCGGCGGCGAATCGCGCGTGATCCGGCTCAGTTACTTTGAACACCCCGACTACGTGCCCCTGCTGCTGCGGGCGTACGAACTCTGGCATGATTTGAGCCGGGAAACCGGCCGTACGGTGCTCTACGAAACCGGGGGCATGTATCTCGGACCGGCGGATGGCGAGTTCATCCGCGGCTCAATCGGCGCGGCCCGCCAATACGACCTGCCGCACGAAGTCCTGGAAAACGCGGAGATCAAGCAGCGCTTTCCCCAGTTCAACGTGCCCGAGGCCTGCGCGGGGATCTTTGAACCGCGTGCAGGCGTGATCATTCCCGAACTGGCGGTGGGTGCCTTCGCTGAATCGGCACTCCGTCATGGCGCGGAACTGCACGGCCACGAACCGGTGCGGTCATGGTCTTCGGAGAACGCGGGCATTGAAGTCACGACGGACCGGGCACGGTACGTCGCGGATCGGCTTGTGATCTGTGGCGGGGCCTGGAGCGGACGCTTGCTCAGGGATCTCGGCGTGCCGTTGGCGGTCACGCGGCAGACGATGGGTTGGTTCTGGCCCAAACGCCCGGCACTCTTCGAATTCGGCCGATTTCCCGTCTGGGCATTCGAGGACGGACGAGGCGGATTGCAGTACGGTTTTCCGCTGCTGCAGAACCGTCCCGGCTTGAAGGTCGCTCGCCACCTCCCGGCCGAGGCGACCACTCCCGAGAGTGTGGATCGGACAATCAGTGAGAAAGATCGGTGGGAGTTACTGGACATGGTGGATGAGACGCTGCCCGAAGGAACCGGCCCACTGCTGTCCGCTTCGGTCTGCCTGTACACCAACACGCCGGATGGGCACTTCATTGTCGATCAGCACCCGGAGGATGAGCGCGTCACGCTCGCGTGCGGCTTTTCCGGACACGGCTTCAAGTTCGCCAGTGTCATGGGTGAGGCCCTGGCTGACCTTGCCGAGCACGGCCGCACCACGCACCCGGTCACATTTCTCGGGCTCGATCGTTTCCGGAAGTAGAACTTCTGCAGCGAGCTTCCGCACTGAGGTTCTCGGACATCGGCGTTCAAATCTGCTGAATGTAGGGATCAGGCCCCGACGAGGTTGCCGCTCGCGTGCATCCCCAGCGGACTCGGCGTGCGGAATAGTCGATGCCACCGGTGGGTGTGGGTCGTTTGCTGTTGCGCTCGCTGGTTGAGGAAATCGCGATCATGAATCCATCGGACAAAACACCGTCGACGGCGGCAGAGCTCCGCTCGACCAAAACTGATGACGATTCAACTCAGGCCGACTCAGCCGCTTCCGAGGATGGCGATTCCCATAATGCGGAAGAAGCGCTCCAGAAAGTGCTCAGCGACGTCGAGCGATCGATTGAGGAAATCACCCGCGAATCAAACGGTGACCAAGACGATTCGGGAACGGCCGATCCTGACGCGGAGACGGAAGTTGCGCAAGATCAGCCAACCGCCAAGAACGAAAGCGAAGACTTGCCCACACCGCTCATGGATGAACAAAGCATGTCCGCGCTGTTGGAAGAGTTGGACGCCGAACTGGCGGAGAGCGCAGATGACCTGATCGTCTACGACGAATCTATCGACCCGGAGAACGCTCCGGCGGGCGAGCGGGTGGACGATGAGATCGGCGACGATGAACCGGACTCAGACACCCTGGTCAACGATGCGTCCGCAGCCCCGGCCGATGAGACCGAACCAGAAACTGATGATGCAACCATCGCGGAATCCGCGACCGCCGATCAGGACGAAGCCGAATCGGAGCCGTCGATCGAAGCGGCATCAGGGGTTGTGGAGCCCGAAGACGAGGATGACGCGGAATCGACACCCGGCCCGGAGAATCGATCGGATGACGATCCGGAACCGGAGCATGAGCCGGAAGCGGCGGTCACCGCCCTAGACGGAGAGGAGCACGCAGATGGCGCAGGCGAGTCAGAAGAGTCGGAGAAGTCAACGTCGAACGGGGCCGGCGTACGGGGTGATCGGCCTGACTCTGCGGAAGCAGCAGATGAGTCAGCAGCGCCTTCGCCGTCGCGGGGCCTGGTGGCTCGATTCCTCCCCCGCCCCGGTCTACCGTTTGCCGCACTGGCGTGCCGCGGCCTGAGCGTGCTGAACTATCCTCTCCGCTTCCTCAGCCCGACCATGCGTTCCGCCGTCGACTGGGTCGCGGTCACGCTCGTGTTCTGGGTGCCGATCGTCTGGTTCCTCGTCTGGTTCACGACCGGCTGACTGGACGCGGATCACTGGGCCGCGCTGGAGGTATCCGGCTGATGGATGCCGGGGAGGGACCGCTCTTCCGGAGAGCGGTGCAGTTCGAACTGCTCGTGAACAATCCGCAGTGCCCGTTCGCCGTGCTCCTTGGTGACCAGACAGGAGATCTTGATCTCCGACGTCGTGATGTTGGCGATGTTGATCCCCGCTTCGCCGAGCGCGTTGAACATGGTGGTCGCGACCCCCGTGTGCGTTCGCATGCCCACCCCGACGGCGGAGACCTTGGCCAGTCCGATTTCAACGGACATGTCCCCCTGCCCCAATTCATCGAGAAACCGCTGCACGGCGATTTTGATGTCCGCGAGATCGTTCATTTCAACCGTAAACGAAAGATCCACGAACTCACCGTGCTCCGTCTGCATGATGTCGTCCACGAGCACGTTCGCGGCCGAAATGTGTCGGAAAATTTCCGCCTGGATACCGGCACGGTTGGGAATGCGCCGCAGACTGATCCGACCGAGATCGGGCGTCAATGCGCAACCGACGACTGAGATACGTTCCATATCGGGTGATTCCTCCACGATGAGCGTGCCGGGATCGGTGTGAACACTGTGACGAACGTGAATCGGCACGCCGTAATTGCTGCCGCACATGACCGCGCGGTTGTGCATGACGCCCGCGCCGAGGGATGCCAGCTCAAGCATTTCCTCGTAGCTGATGCGGCTGAGCTTCCGCGCATCGGGCACCTTCCGCGGATCGGCGGTGTACACGCCGTCCACATCGGTATAAATCTCACAGGTGACCTTCTCGCCCCGCGCCTGCCCGATCGCTGCCGCCAGTGCGACCGCGGTCGTGTCCGAGCCGCCCCGGCCGAGCGTCGTGATCTGGCCGTCCACGGTCACCCCCTGAAAACCCGCCGCCACGATGACACGCCCGGCATCGAGTTCACGTTGAAGCCGACCGACCTCGATCGATTGAATCTTTGCCTTGGTGTGGACCGGATCGGTGACGATCCCCAGGTGCATGCCGGCGAAACTGATCGCATCCACCCCCAGCGTATGCAGGGACATCGTCATCAGCGCGGTGCTGACTTGTTCGCCGGTGGCGAGCAGCATGTCCATCTCGCGCTGGCGGGGGTCATCCGTGATGGCGCGCGCCAAGGCAATGAGCTCATCCGTCGTGTGCCCCATCGCTGAAACCACGACCACCACTCCGTTGCCCTGCTGCTGAGCCGCTGCGACCCGCCGCGCGCAGTTCATGATGCGTGCCGGGTCGGCCAACGAGGTCCCGCCGAATTTCTGAACCAGCATCGTCATGCCGGAATTGTACGACATCTCGTTCG
>RECV01000199.1 GCA_007693845.1 Phycisphaerales bacterium | reverse complement strand
GGATGCGTGAGCGTTGCAGGGCCGGTCACTCGGCCAACTCGTAGAAGCCGCCGCCACGGGAGCGCAGTTTGCCCTGCCGCTCGAGTTCCTCCCAGACGGCGGGTGGAAACTCACGCGGCGCGAGGATGGCCATCTTCGGCGCTTGTTTACCCGAGGTCAGCGGACTGCGCCCGAGCTTGGATTCATCATCAAGCTGTTTCAGCTTCAGCCGCTTGCGAAACTTTTTCATCGCGCTCTTCAGCTCTTCCGACGAAGGCGGTTCGGCGCCCGCGGCACGAGCGGCCATCTGCTCCCGCAACGTCATGCTCGATCGTTCCGGCCGGGGTGCGGCCGACTCGGCTGGGGGAGTCGACCCCGAGGACAATTCGTCATCACTCGCGGATGCGGCGGATTTCGCACTGGCTTGCTTGAACTCTCGTGACAGCGCGCTAATGAACTTCGCGAGCGATTCGACGTTCTTCTCTTTCAGGATCTTCTCCGCCTGCGGATCATCGGCGGCGATCTTGTTCAGGGCCGATCTGGCGTTCTCCCACAACTGACGCGCTCGGCCGCCCTCGGCCAGGTACAGATCAGAGACGATCTCCCCCAGCCGTTGCAGCGCAATGGTGTCCTTGTGTTCATGGCCGCGACGAATGATGCCCTGCTGGTAGCGTGAGTGGTCCTGGCCGCCGGCCATGGGAGTCCTTTCAGGGAAGGTGATCGAAGCACCCGAACGAGGTGGGACATCGTATGCGGACACTGAATCTCGCGGCAGCGGCCGATCGTAGACGCCACCGTGTTGCGCGGTCTACCTATCAAACCGTACAGATTTGAGACATGTCGAGTCATGCCGGACGATCGGATGATCCGATGGTGTATTCAGATATTCAGGCCGATATCACGTCGAGGAAAGCACCCGTTCCGGGAGAAGAGCGAACTGTTCACACACAGATACCAGATATGGGATTTGGGCTGGCTGAGGTACAGGATAGAGGGCAAGATGGGAAGCGACATGGTATTATCGATTGTCTGAGCTGTTCACCGAGGGATTGACCGACCGATGCTGATCGCCGTCCTGCTTCTGTTCGCCCTTGCGCTGGCTGCGCCGTTGATCGATCGCGCGGCCGGTCGGTGGACCGGCGCGGTACTGGCGCTGGGACCGTTGGCGGCGTTTCTCATCATCGCCCGGTGGCTGCCGGATGTGGCTGCGGGAGAGACGATCACCCAGGTCCATGCGTGGGCCGATGCGCTGGACATTCGGCTGAGCTTCTATCTGGACGGCTTGTCCCTCATGTTTGCCCTGCTCATCAGCGGGATCGGCACGCTGATCGTGTTCTACGCCGGGACTTATCTGGAAGGCGACCCCCGCCGCGGCCGGTTCTATGCCTGGCTGCTGATCTTCATGGCCTCGATGCTCGGGCTGGTCCTCGCGGACAACATCATCTCCATGTTCATCTTCTGGGAACTGACGAGCGTCAGCTCGTATTTCCTGATCGGCTACGACCATCACCGCGAGTCGGCGCGCAAGAGCGCGCTGCAGGCCATGCTGGTGACCGGCGGTGGGGGACTCGCCCTGCTGGCCGGGCTCATCATGCTCGGCGTGGCGGCCGGCAGCATGGAAGTTTCACAGATCATCAACGAGGGCGAGGTGCTGCGCGAGCACGCGTGGTATCTGCCGATCGTGATTCTCGTCTTTGCAGGGTGTTTCACGAAATCCGCGCAGTTCCCGTTTCATTTCTGGCTCCCCAACGCGATGGAAGCGCCGACACCCGTCAGCGCGTACCTGCACTCATCGACCATGGTCAAGGCGGGCGTGTACCTGCTCGCGCGACTGAACCCCGCGCTCGGCGCGACGGATGTCTGGCTCTACACGCTTGTGATCTTCGGCGGGGTGACAATGCTTGTCGGCGCATACCTGGCCATTCGTCAGGTGTATCTGAAGAAGATCCTGGCGTACTCAACCGTCAGCGCGCTCGGCGTGCTCGTGTTTCTGACCGGGTTGAGCAATGTCGATTCGCCGGAGGCAGCACAATACGCCGGCAAGGCATTTGCCGTCTTTCTGCTTGCGCACGCGCTTTACAAGGCGACGCTATTCCTTGTGGCCGGGACGATCACCCACGAAACGGGTGAGAAGGACGTCACGAAACTCGGCGGTTTGCGGCGAAAGATGCCGCTGACGGCTCTGGCCGCGGCTCTTGCCGGCGCGTCGATGGCGGGTCTCCCGCCGTTCTTCGGATTCCTCGGCAAGGAACTGCTGCTGGACACGACGGTCAAGAATCCCGACTGGATGTTGCCGCTCACGATCGCGGCGGGCGTGGCTGGGTTCCTGTTCGTGATCGTCGCCCTGCTGATCGCGGTCAAGCCGTTCTGGGGGGCACTGAAGGAAACGGCACAACATCCGCACGAAGCGCCGTTCGCGATGTGGTTCGGCCCGGCCCTGCTGGGGTCACTCAGTCTCCTCTTCGGGCTTTTCCTGAATCCGCTGGCCAGGCCGATCATCGAGCCGACCGCCAGTGCGGTGATGGGCGTGCCGCAGGAGGTCAAGCTCGCGCTCTGGCACGGCATCAATCTGCCGCTGATGATCAGCGTGGCGGCCGTCGTGCTCGGCATTCTGGCGTTTCTCGGCCTGCCGATCATTTCGCGCATTCTCAAACCGTTCGATGCGCTCAACCGGATCGGCCCCGAACGGGGGTACTACGCCCTCTTCAATGGCACGCTCAAACTCGCGTCGTTCCAGACCCGACTGCTTCAGAGCGGTTACCTCAGGGTTTACCTCTTCATCACGATCACGATGTCAGTCGGCCTGATCGGCTGGCAGATTCTGCAGCTTGATGTGTTGCCCATCGTGGATCAGTTCCGCGAGATCGAGGTGGTGCCGTTTGTCATTGAGAACCTCTACACGTTGATCGTGGCGGCGCTGATCCTGATCGGCACGTTCGGAGCGGTGCACTCCCGCTCGCGCCTTTCGGCGATCGCGTCGCTGGGCGTGGTGGGCTACGGCGTTGCATTAATCTACATCATCCATGGCGCGCCCGACCTTGCGATCACGCAGTTTCTGATCGAAACGCTGACCGTGATTCTCTTCGTGCTGGTGTTCTACCACCTGCCGCAGTTCCCGCGCATTTCCAGTGTGCCGGCGCGGGTGCGCGACCTGGTGGTTTCCGTGGCCGCGGGCGTGATGATGACCGTTCTGGTGCTGATCGCCACGAATCTGGAAACGGAGAAGATTTCGGACTACTTCGCGGAGAACAGCTACGAGCTCGGTCAGGGGCGGAACATCGTCAATGTCATCCTCGTTGATTTCCGCTCGATGGATACGCTGGGTGAGATCGTCGTGCTGGTCATCGCCGCGGTCGGCGTGCTCGCGCTGCTGAAACTGAAGCCGCCTCGTGAGCAGGAAAGGAAGAACAACCCGCACGAGGCCGACGGCCGGGAGGAGGCGTCATGAGTTCACTGATCCTCCGGACCGCCATCCGCTATCTCTTCCCGATCATCGTCCTGTTCTCGATCTTTTTGCTGCTGCGCGGTCACGATGAACCCGGCGGCGGATTCATCGGCGGGCTGCTCGGCGCGACGGCCTTCGCGCTCTTTGCGATCGGGTACAGCGTGGAGACTTCACGTCGCATGTTGCGCTTCGAACTGCATCAACTGATGGGGTTCGGCCTGCTGATGGCGACGCTTTCCGGCGTGGTGGGGCTCATTCTCGGTGAACCGTTCCTTTCCAGCGCGTGGATCGAGATTCCGATCCCCGGCCGGCCGGAACCGTTCAAACTGGCGACGTATCTCTTCTTTGACATCGGCGTGTACCTGGTCGTGTTGTCCATCACGCTGATGATCGTTTATGCCCTGGCGGAGGAATAGAACGGACATGGAACTCATCCTCGCCATCGTGATCGGAGCGCTTTACGCCGCGGGTCTTTACCTGATGATGCGGCGCAACCTGGTGAAGCTCATCATCGGGCTTGTGCTGTTATCACAAGCGGCCAACCTGTTGATCTTCACCGCCGCGGGACTGCGCAGTCCGAATGCGCCGCTCATCCCTCCGGGCGAGAAGTATCCCGTCGGCGACTTTGCGGACCCGCTGCCGCAGGCGTTGATCCTGACCGCCATTGTCATCGGCTTTGGCGTGATCGCCTTCACGCTCGTCCTCTTCCACCGCGCGTACCAGTCCACCGGCACGGATGATCTTGATCAGATGAAAGCGACCGATACGTGAGATAGTCCACCGGCATTCGTCAAGCGAACGCGACAAGACCGAACAACAGAGAACTCCAAACCCGAACACCCGTCCCCATGAACTGGCTCATCATTTCTCCCATCCTCCTGCCGCTCGTCCTGGCGTGCATTATGCTCCTGCTCTGGCGGCACCCGGTCTGGCAGCGTTGGACCGCGCTGGGGGGTATGGTTGCGCTGGTGGGGTGCGGGGCGGGGCTGTTCGGCGTGGTGTACGTCCACGGCGTGCAATCGGAACAACTCGCCGGCTACGGCGCACCGTTCGGGATCACTTTCGTCGCTGATCTCTTCAGCTCCATCATGGTTCTTGCTTCCGCCATCCTCGGCACGGCGGTCACGGTGTACTCGATGACGAACATCGAGAATCGGCGGGAGTCCTTCGGTTACTACCCACTGCTGCACCTGCTCCTGCTCGGCGTCTGCGGGGCGTTTCTGACCGGCGATGTGTTCAATCTCTTCGTGTTCTTTGAGATCATGCTCATGGCCTCATTCGTCCTGCTCACGCTCGGAGGTGAACGCGGGCAAATGGAAGGTGCGATCAAGTACGTCACGCTCAACCTGATCTCCTCCGCCATCTTCCTCGCTGCGGTCGGCATCCTTTACGGCATGACGGGCACGCTGAACATGGCGGACCTCTCCAACCAGGTCGTCTGGATCGCCGAGAATCGTCCGGAGGAACTGCCCCTGCTCACGATTCTTGCGATGATGTTCCTGATCGCCTTCGGCGTGAAGGCCGCCATGTTCCCGCTGTTTTTCTGGCTGCCCGCGTCCTACCACACGCCGCCGCCGGCCGTTTCGGCGATCTTTGCGGCCCTGCTCACGAAGGTCGGCGTTTACTCGATGGCGCGGTTCTTCACGCTCATCTTCACGCATGATGTCGGTACGACGCACATGATCATCCTCGTGCTGGCCGGGTTCGGCATGATCTGCGGCGTGCTCGGCGCGGCGGCCCAGAACGAGTTCCGGCGCATTCTTGCGTTCCACAGCGTCAGCCAGATCGGTTACATGCTGATGGGGATCGGGCTGATCGTCATGCTCGCGCACCGTGATGACGAGATCGCCCACCATGCTGTGCAGATGGGGCTGGCCGGCACGATCATCTTCGTGGTGCATCACCTGTTCGTGAAGCCGAACCTGTTCCTGGTCAGCGGCGTGGTGGAGCGCATCGGCGGAACGGGGGAGCTGAAAAAGCTCGGCGGGTTCTACAAAACCGAGCCGTTGCTCGCGATCATGTTCCTGATCTCAGCGCTGTCGTTGGCCGGCATCCCGCCGCTCTCAGGATTTTGGGCGAAGTACATTCTCGTTCTGGCGGGTCTGCAGCTTGAGCAGTACTTCATCGTCTTTATCGCGCTTCTGACCGGACTGTTGACGCTGTATTCCATGGTCAAGATCTGGGCGGCGGCGTTCTGGACCGACGTGCCGGATGACAGTCCGGTTCATAACGCCGCGCACATGGCGCACGCCAAGCACGGCATTCGTCGCATGATCTACCCCATCGCGGTCATCGCGGTGATCATCGTGCTCTTCGGCGTCTTTGCCGGTCCGATCTTTGATGTGGCCATGGAGGCCGCGGCGCAGATGCTGGATCCATCGGCCTACATCGAGGCCGTTCAGTTTGAAGAGTTCTCCCCGACCCTCGGACGGGGGGAGGAGGCGGACTCATGAAAATGTTCGTTGCCAACCTGCTGCTTGCCGTGGTCTGGTCGCTGATGTCCGAGCGCGGCACCATGTTTCAGCTCGGCGTAGGTTTTGTGTTCGGCTACATCTTGCTGTGGTACCTGCAGCCGCTGATCGGCCATTCCGGATACTTCACCAAAGTGCTCCAGATCGCGCGGTTCCTGATCTTCTTCATCAAGGAACTGATTGTCGCGAATCTGCGTGTGGCGTGGCATGTGATCACGCCCGCCAGCTTCTTCAAGCCGGGCATTATCGCGGTGCCGCTGGAAGAGATGTCCGATCTGGAGGCGACGTTGCTGGCCAACGTTCTGACGCTGACGCCGGGCTCGTTTTCCGTCGATCTCTCGACGGATCGGCGGGTACTGTACGTGCATGTGATGGATGTCGATGATCCGGACAAGGTTCGCCGCGAGATCAAGGAGCAATACGAAAAGCAGTTACTCGAGGTGATGCGCTGATGTTCACGCTGGCCTTCGAAATCGTGCCGATCGCTTCGCTCATCACGCTGAACATGTTGGCGGTGGCGATGCTGATCGCCATGGTGCGACTGCTTCGCGGCCCGTCGCTCGCCGATCGCGTTGTTGCGCTCGACTTGATCGCCGCTCTGGCGGTCGGGGTGATCACCGTCTACTCGATCTACACGAACCAGACGATGTTGCTCCGCGCCGGCATCGTCGTGGCGCTGGTTGTCTTCGTCGGAACGGTCGCTTTCGCCATGTACCTTGAGAAGAGGGCCAAACCGTGATGGAAGAGATCATCAACTGGACCTTTCAGGTTGTGGTTGTCTTCCTGCTTCTGGCGGGCGGCATCTTCAGTCTCATTGCCGGTGTCGGCATCTTCCGTATGCCCGATCTGTTTACGCGCATGCAGGCTGCGGCCAAGACCGGCACGCTCGGAGTCGGCATGCTTCTGATCGCGCTCGTCGTTCAGTTCTGGGAAGTCGGCATCTTCATTCGCGCCGCGCTGGTGATCCTCTTTCTCTTCCTGACCGCACCGATCGCAGCGCACCTGATCGCCCGGGCGGGCTACATCAGCGGTGAACGCCTTTGGCGGAAAAGCGTCTGCGATGAAATGAAGGGCCAGTACGATCAGGTCACGCACGCCCTCTCCAGCGGGAAATGGAAACAGGACGATCCGTAACCCGGGATTTGCTCAGCCCACCGAAGGCAACGGGCCGATTCTTTCGCGTCGGGGATGAGCGGCGTATTCTGTGTGGCCATGCCTTCGTCCCGAATGAAGTACCCCGCGCCGCGCACGTCGATTTTTGCGGCGAACATGGTCGCCACATCACAGCCGTTGGCGGACCAGGCGGGGCTGCGCATCCTTCAGCATGGCGGCAATGCGATCGACGCCGCGATTGCCATGGCCATCACCCTGACCGTAGTGGAGCCGACCAGCAACGGAATCGGTTCCGATGCGTTTGCGTTGTTCTGGAAGAGCGGCCGCCTGCACGGCATGAACGGATCCGGCCGCTCGCCCCGCGCGTTCTCACGGGAGTTGCTCCCGGATCAGGACCGCATGCCGGTCCGCGGCTGGCCGACCGTCACCGTGCCGGGCGCGGTCGCGCTGTGGCGGGATCTTCATCGCGCGCACGGCCGTTTCAAGTTCGAGGCACTCTTCGAACCGGCGATCAAGTACGCGGAAGGCGGATTTCCCGTTTCGCCGCAAACGGCTGATGACTGGCATCGCGCATTCAAAACGCTCAGCGCTTTCGACGAATGGCGCGCGACGTTCGCGCCGAACGGCCGCGCTCCGCGCGCGGGTGAACTCTTCGTTGCTCCGCGCCATGCCGATACCCTTCGCCGAATTGCGGAAACGGAAGGGGAATCGTTCTACACCGGCGAGTTGGCGGGCCGCATTGTGGCGGCTTCGCGTGGAGCGGGCTGGGTGCTTGATCACGCCGACCTGGCGGAGCATGCGACGGTTGATGCCGCACCACTCGGCATGCCGTATCGAAACGGCTGCACGTTGTGGGAACTGCCGCCGAACGGGCAAGGAATCGCTGCACTGATCGCGCTGGGGATCGTGCGCCGATTCGATCTGAACGAACACGGCCCCGATGATGCCGACACTCTGCACGTTCAGATTGAAGCCATGAAGCTCGCGTTCGCGGAAGCGCACCGGTCCATCGCGGACCCGGACTGGATGACGGAAGATCCTCACGCATTGATTGCCGATGCTCACCTGGATGAGCTGGCGGCGAAAGTCGATCGAAATCGCGCACAGGACTTTGGTCACGGCCCGCCGAAACCGGGGGGAACCGTGCTGCTCACTGCCGCCGATGCGGAAGGCACGATGGTGACATTCATCCAGTCGAACTACATGGGGTTCGGCTCGGGCATCGTCATCCCCGACACGGGCATCGCGCTTCAGAACCGCGGGGCGTGTTTCACGCTTGAAGCGGGACATCCCAACGAAGCCGCCGGCGGCAAGCGCCCATACCAGACCATCATCCCGGGCTTCATCACCCGCAACGAAGCCGCGACTGACGACCGAAGGGAGGAAGTCGCGGGTGACCGCAGCGAGGAAGTCGCGGGTGACCAACAACCCCACCTCGCCTTCGGAGTCATGGGCGGGTTCATGCAACCCCAGGGCCACCTGCAGATGGCGGTGCGCACCATCGACTTTGATCAGGACCCGCAGGCCGCGCTCGATGCACCCCGCTGGCAGGTCTTCGAGGGCAAGCGATTGACGATCGAAGCCGGCTTCCCCTCAGGCGCGTATGAGGAACTGCAGCAACGCGGTCATGCCGCCGAAGTGGTTCACGAACGAAATGTCAGCCACGGCGGGGGGCAGGCAATTCAGCGGCTCGCCAACGGTTGCTATCTCGGCGCGAGCGACCACCGCCGCGACGGTCAGGCGGTCGGGTACTGATCGACTTCCGATCTTCGCTCCGAGTCTCGATCCGTGACTTCGTATGTCACACTACGATGTTGGCTGACTTTGACGCAGCAGGTCCAACTTTCATGAATCCAGCCGATTACACGCTTCCGCTTGACCAGCTCCCTGATCCGCTGCCGATCGTGCCGCTGGAGAAGCCGTTCGATGTAACGATTCGGCCCCCGGGAAGTAAAAGCATCACCAATCGGGCGTACGTGCTGGCGGCACTGGCGGAGGGGGAATCAAGGATCATTCGGCCGCTGCGCTCGGAGGACACCGATGCGCTGCTCGATGCGCTGTGCACGCTCGGGGCGGAAGCGCGGTGGGTCGCCGGAGAAGATGGCGATGATGTCCTCATCAAAGGCGTGGCCGGTCGCTTTCCGCGCGGCGGATCGGTGAACCTCGGCGACGGCGGCACGCCCACGCGCTTCATGATCGCCGCGGCGTGCCTGGCCGCGGAGCCGGTGGTCGTGGACGGTTCGCCGCGCATGCACGAGCGCCCGATTGCCGAGGGCGTCGAGATGCTGCGGAAGTTGGGGGCGACGATCGAGTACGTCGAGGAAGAAGGCCGCCTGCCGGTGCGCATCGTGCCGAGTGAGGATTTCAAAGGCGGCGAACTCTCAATCGGCAAGACCGCAAGCAGTCAGTTTATCTCGGCGCTCATGTTGATCGGGCCGTGGATGAGGGGCGGGATTCGGGTGAACTTTCGGGAAAGGCCAACGAGTGTTTCGTATCTCCATCTCACCGTCGGCTGTATCGCCGATTGGGATGCAGACTATCGAAACATGCTCGAAGAAGATGAGTTGGCGGTTCTTGTTCCAGAGCAACGAATCGAGTCGATGGAGCTCATTATCGAGCCAGACGCAAGTAGTGCAGCGTATTGGATCGTCGCTGCAGCAATCACCGAGTCACGAGCAAGAATTCCTCATCTTCCGTTTCATTCGCAGCAGCCGGATGTGTACGTTGCGAGGCGGCTGCAACCGGCCGTTTGGAAGTGGGATTCGGGTCATCAGTGGGCAAGCGATGTCCGATGGCCGGTAGAAAACGCCACACTGCGGCCGCTGGAGACCGATGCGCGTTTGTATCCCGACGGCGCGATGGCGCTCTGTGTTGCTCTGTCGCGGGCCGACGGCCCATCCACCATCACCGGCCTGCACACGCTGCGCGTCAAGGAGACCGACCGCATCGCAGCGCTGGCGAACGAACTGCGCAAGATCGGCTGCACGGTCGAGACGACGGACGATTCAATTACGATTACGCCCCTCGAAGCCGCACGTGACGACCGCAGGGAGGAACGTGCGGGTGACACCACGGGCGAGCCCCCTCAAACCGCGTCTTCCTCCCTTCGGTCGTCAGACGCGGCTTCGGGCGCTTCCAGCTCGCCCGCGCAGATCACGATCGAAACCTACAACGACCACCGCATGGCGATGAGCTTCGCGATCCTCGGCCTGGTCCGCCCGGGGATCGCGATCGCCAATCCCAAATGCGTCGCCAAGAGTTACCCCACGTTCTGGCGCGACTTCGCGAAGCTGTACGAATCATCCGCCTCCCGCTGACCGGGATGAGGCGTCACATCAGGTATCCCGAACGCACCCGGGTGGATTCGAACCACCGACCGCCGGTTTAGGAAACCGGTGCTCTATCCTGCTGAGCTACGGGTGCAGCACGCTTCCCGCTCGGCGGACCGGCCGAGGAAACGACTGCACCATGATAGCCGGATGCGGGGGCACTTACTCCACGCTCCCATAGCAGGCCCGGTACTCCTTCCGGCCAACGGCCGGCGCGATCACTCAGTTCGATTGCCGGGCCGCTTCCACGCGGCGGAGCGTTTCTTCCGGCATCGCTTCAGCGGGCAGGCCCAGCCCGGATGTGAAGCGGTTCATGAAATTGAATCGGGCGATGACCTGCAAGACTTCGAATGCCCCGAGCTCGCCGAAGAGTTCCGTCAATTCAGCATAGCGGGCATCGGTCATTGCGGTGGGGTCTCGCGTGATCTCCCGGGCGACGGAGACGGCCAGCCGCTCGGCGTCGGGCAGACTCTCGGGATTATCAACGGCACGGGCGATGTGATCAATCGACACACCGGTGTTGAACAGTTTTTGGACCTGGTGGGTCTTGCAGTAATGGCAATCGTTGAAGTAGGACACCTCATTGGAAATGTAGTGCTGCATGGCCTCGCCAATGACGGAACGATCGCGCCAGACCGCAAAGAGTTCCATCCACGCCACGCGCATGTCCGGCACGCGCGACATGGCACGCATCGAGTTGGCGATCTGCTCTCCGGTCATGGGTGACGTGGGGGCATCTTCCTGAACACGATCCGCCAATAGGCGGATTTCATCATCGCTCAGCAGTGCGACCCTTGCTTCCGGTCGCCGGCTGGTTCGATCCGGCAGAAAACGCTTCTCCGCGGGGTATGTTGCCCATTGTTCGATGGGCAGATTGAGGGGCTCGACAGTTCGATTGAAATAGCTGAAGAAGCTGGCGACCATCGTCAGCTCGATGATTTCCGGCTCCTGAAACCAGCTGCGCAGTTCACGAAAGCGTTCATCACCGAATCCGCTGACCTCGTAGGTCAAGGACCGTGCGTACCGAATAGCCAGCCGCTCGCGCCGGCTCAGATCGGAGAGTACTTCATCGTCGTGAACTGCCCGCATCAGTTTGCGGCCACTAGCCGTCGCGCCGAGGAGACGTGACATATGCGCAGCGGTGTAGTCCGACTTCTCCTCGAGCGCGATGGCCAGCCCCATGGCCATCTTCTTCTCCGCATCCAAACTCCCACCGTAGAGGAAGGTCGCGCACAGGTCTGCCATTGCTTCCGGGCCGCCAGGGATGGATGACCAGGCCCGCAGATAATTCGGGTACCGACCTTCCTCAAGCGGTTCGAAAGCGAGTTCGATCGTTTCGGGGAGGGCTGCGTCCTGGGCAACTCGAGAGACTCGGTCCGGATCGGACCGAGCGTCGGCAGGATCTGAGCCCGCCGTCACCGGCTGGGGAAGTAGCAGCCCACTCATGATGATGATGCCCGCGACACTACCGACAGCAGGGGAGCGTGTCGGTCGTCCTCGGCCGATGCAAGTGCGCCGTCCGCCTCTTGGTACGGAGAGTGCCGCGAACCAGGCACGGGTCATTTTCGACTCGAAATCCATCAACGTAAGAAGTTGGGCCGAAGCTCTGCGAGATTGCATAGGGGTGTTACCTCGTTGGCACTCAGTGTAGTGTGCGATCCACCGCTTGGATGAAGTAGGATCAATCGTGCAAATCCGATATGAACAAGTACCATCCTCGGACTTGATCACAGTCTGATAAAGGGACAGCGTACCGCATCACGGCACATATTCAAGCGATGATTGGCAGGTTCAACAGAACTCGTCCGGTCGATATATAAAAATATTCCTCTTCAATACAGGATCAAAATCTTTTCAGGGCCAAAGGAGGAGATAGAATAGAATCAGAATATGCATAGAAGTAGAAGTATAACAGTAAAATATTCCTGTTTATGAGGCCCAACTTTTTGAAGAAACTGTCTTGAATTGAGAAGGATTCGATTGACATTGATCCGATCGGCCACAAACTCCATGTCTGGTACTGATAATCGACCCGATGTGGGATCAGACCACGCCGGATCATGATGGCTTCGCTGGCAGGGTCTTTGATCGAATTGTGATCGGGTCATCTTTGAAATTGTCGGCCATCCTGATGGACGGCTGACTCGTGGAGGAACACGGAATGAAGATCAAGAAGGAAACATGTGTAATGGCGATGACGTGCGTGCTCTCTGTCGGAGCCATCGGATGGTCGCTGCAAGAGGCAACGGCCGGCTCGTCGGATTGGTCTGCCGCGAGAGTCTGGAATGAAATGACCTTGGAGTCGATCCGGAATGATCGCGCTCGGCCGCCGGTTCACGCGAGAAATCTCTACCACACGTCCGCAGCGATGTACGACGCGTGGGCGGTGTACGACGACACGGCGCTGGGCGTGTTCTACACCGAGAAGTATCCTGCCCCGCGTGATGTCAAGGCGGCCCGTGAGGAGGCGATCAGCTATGCGGCCTACCGCATCCTGAAGTACCGATTTGAGCAGGCCGCAGGGGCCAAGGTCATTCAGCCTATGCTGGATGACCAGTTCTCGATGATGGGCTACGACGCGACGTTCACTTCGACTGAGGGTGACTCGCCGGCCGCGATTGGAAACCGAATCGCGCAGATCATCATCGAAACGGGATGGGAAGACGGATCCAACGAGTTGAACAATTTTGCCCCGCTCGATCCGTTCACACTCGATCCGTACCAGCCGGTCAACGAACCGATCGCCGTTGCCAACTTGGGCCTGCCGCTTGATTTCGTCACCGATCCGAATCGCTGGGCGTCCACCTGGTTGGAGACCCAGGTCGATCAGGCGGGCAACATCATTGCCGGCAATGTGCCGGTAGCGATCGGTCCGCATTGGGGGTACGTCACACCGTTTGCATTACGCGAGGAACATCTGGATGCGCCGGGTCTTTACCTCGACCCCGGTGCACCTCCGATGCTCGACACGGAGCGCCAGCAGGAATACATCGACACGTTTGCTGACGTCATCGTGACGTCCAGTCAACTTGACCCTGACCTCGGCATCATGATCGATATCTCCCCGGCGGTGTTCGGCAAGAATCCGCTTGGTTCGAATGACGGTCAGGGTTACGGCAAGAACCCGGTCACAGGCGAACCGTACCCGCCGAACGTGATCAATTACGGTGACTATGGTCGAATAGTCGCAGAGTTCTGGGCCGACGGGCCGCAAAGCTCCACGCCGCCTGGTCACTGGAACGAGATCGCCAACGAACTTGTCGCGGACAGCCCGATCTTTGAGCATCGCATCGGCGGCGAAGGCCCGATCGTGGATCGCCTCGAGTGGGATGTGAAGATGTACCTGATGCTCAACGGCGCGACGCACGATGCGGCCGTCGCCTGCTGGGGTGTCAAGGGTTTCTACGACTACGTGCGGCCGGTGTACGCCATTCGCTACATGGCTGAACGCGGACAATCATCCGATCCGAACCTGCCTTCCTACCACCCGCACGGGTTGCCTCTGATCCCGGGCATCATCGAACTGATCACCGAGGAGACCGCAGCGCCGGGCGGAAAGCACGCGCATCTCGCGGAGATGGTGGTCGATGAATTCGGGTTTGCGATTCCGGATGAGAACGGTGAGAACCAGTATGACGTCGAGCAGTTCATCGGCGAGATCGCGGTTATGGCATGGCCGGGGTCACCCTCGGACAATGAACTGGCCTATGAGCCGATCTCATATCAGAACATCTGGACAGACCCGCAGTACCACCAGTATGACGCGTCCTACAGCGGCGTGCAGTGGATCCTGGCGAAGCGTTGGAGCACCTATCAACTCGCCACGTTCATCACCCCACCGTTCCCCGGTTACACCTCCGGGCACACGACGTTCAGCCGAGCCGCGGCGGTCGCGCTGTCGGAACTCACCGGAAGCCCGTACTTCCCGGGCGGTCTGGGTGAATACCACATTCAGCAGGGAGATTTTCTGGACTTTGAATACGGCCCGAGCCAGGACGTCACTCTGCAGTGGGCGCGGTACTTCGACTGCTCTGATCAGTCGGCCCGATCACGTATCTACGGCGGAATCCACCCCTACGTGGACGACTTCCCCGCACGGTTCCAGGGGCAGAAGATCGGCGAGATTGCATCGGCCAAGGCGTTTGAACTCTTCGGCATCCACCCGAAGAAAGTCTGTGTCGGCGACCTGACAGACTCGGGTGATGTGAATGTCTTTGATCTGCTCATGCTCCTCTCTCAGTGGGGCCGTTGCGATGGTTGTGAGGCGGACCTCATGACCGATGGCATGGTTGATGTGTTTGATCTGCTCATCCTCCTCGAGAATTGGGGGGCCTGTAACTGACACTGGGCTCATTGAATTGAGCCACTTGTGGGTGGGGGTATCAGTTCCTTTTCGCTGGTCACGGACGCTCGTGCGCGTCCGTGACCATTTTCATTGCGCGGCCATGGAATTCCGCAGCCGTTCAAACGGTGTTAGCATGGGATGCTCACTCGTGACGGAGGTCGTCCCATGCGTATCGGTGTCATTCTGCCCGCGGCCGGGCAGAGCAAGCGGTTCGGTGGGGGGGACAAGCTCGCCCAGGATCTGGGTGGTCGCGCGCTTCTGCTGCGCACCGTCGAGGCGTTGACGAAGCGGGAAGAAGTGGTCCGTATCGTCGTCGCCGGTCCGCCCGATGATTTTGAGGCATTCCGTGAGAAGTTTGCCGCCACGCTCGGCTTTCACGGCGCGACGGTCGTCGAAGGCGGTCGAACGGAACGTTGGGAAACCGTTCGAAACGCGTTGGCGGCGATTGATGAGGATTGCACGCACATCGCGGTGCATGATGCTGCACGTCCGGGCGTCAGCGATGATTTGCTTTCACGAGTTTTCACTGCGGCGAAGTCCCTGTCCGCGGTCGTGCCCGCCGTACCGATTGCCGGCACCGTGAAGCGCGGCGGGAAGGCCGAGACGATTGGTGATGCGGATGACGATGTGCTCGCGGATGCGATTCTCGGCGATGCGGGACGCATGACCATCGAAGCGCGGTCGGTGCTGGAAACCGTTGATCGGGCGGGGCTGTTTGAAGTTCAGACGCCGCAGGTGTTCGAAGCGTCGCTGCTTCGACGCGCGTACGAACAGTCCGATCTCGACGGCGCGACCGACGATGCGATGCTCGTGGAGCGGCTCGGCGAGCCGGTGTACCTCGTGCCGGGGGAGCGACGCAATCTCAAGGTCACGACACGCGACGATTTGAATCTGATGCGCGCCATTCTGGGGGTGAAGCCGCCCGCCGAACGACCGACCCACAAACGGTTCTGAAGATCGATTATGAAGCCATATCAGCGAGCGGCGAACCGGTCGCATCTGTGCGAAAAGGAGATCCAGCATGTGGCAGTATGAAGCACACGGCGTCCGTGTGGAATGCACCAAGGGTGACATCACGAATCAGCGGGACCTTGATGCGATCGTGAACGCTGCCAACGCGGAGCTCATGTCCGGCGGTGGGGTGGCGGGGGCCATTCATGCAGCCGCGGGTCCCGGTCTGGCCGAGGAATGCGAACCGCTCGCGCCGATCAAGCCGGGGGAGGCGGTGATCACCGGTGGGCACGATCTACCCAACCGTTTCGTGATTCACTGTCTTGGACCGGTGTACGGACAGGATCAGCCCGAACCGGAACTGCTGACGAACTGTTATCGAAGTGCGCTCCGCTTGGCGAACCAGAAGGATATCCGGTCGATTGCGTTTCCCGCGATCTCGACGGGTGCATTCGGTTATCCGATAGCGCAGGCCGCGCTCGTCGCCGCGGATGCCGTGTTTGAGGCCCTGCCGCGCATGTCGTCGGTTGAGTTGATCCGCTTTGTGCTTTTCGATGACAAGGCGCTGCACATCCACGAAGAAATCTTCGCCGCGACGTTCGGCGGATGAAGACCGGCCGGGACGGATCTCATCAGCTCACTGAGCAGGGGTGGATGGGGAATCGGGTTGCGTGGCACGGGAGGGGGCCTCGGAGGGTTCGGCCGGGCGCTCCGGCATCGTGGTCGGCGTGCGCAGATGGTCGACGAACCAGTCAACCGTCGCGCTGATCATCAATTCCCGGCTGACGGGATCATCGAACATCCGGTTCGAGTTTGGCACCCGCAGCAGTTCGTGTGTTGCGCGCAACTCCTGATCCAACACGCTGATCGGATCTTCCAGCGCGGTATCACGCTCCGCGTGAATCAGAAGTGTCGGGGCGGTGACCTTACGAGCGGCGTCGATCTCCCGGCCGCAGACCGGACCGCGGATGACCAACGCCTTGATCAGCGGCTGATTTGCGGTGTAGTAGAGCGCGATCATGCCGCCGGTTCCCGAGCCGTTCAGCCCCAGCCGTTGGGGATTGACCTCGTACAGTTGCGTGATGTTCTGGAAGATCGTGTGAACGTCCTCCAGCATTTGCTGGTCGGTCGCGTCCTCTGTGGTCCCTTCGGATCGGCCGTGGCCGGTAAAGTCGAAACGAACACCGATGATGCCGCGCTTCGCCAGTCGCTTGCTGATCGGAACCGATCGCTGGCTCTTGGCGTCGCTCTCGAAGCCGTGGGCGAAGGCGACGGCGGGGTACGGCCCACTGCCACGATTCACACCCGGCGGCAGATCGACTTCGCAGTGCAACATGTGGCCGGCGGTGCTCTGAAACTTCAGCAGCAGGGTGGACATGCCCTCGCGCGTCTCCTGCCGGGATTCCAGCCACCGTTCAATCAATGCGACCACCGGTCCGTCAGTCATCTCGGTAAATTCATCGTAGAACTCGCGGACCGAGGTCACGTTGGGTGGCTGGTGCGGAACCACCACTTCATCCGCGACATCATGCAACTGCCACATTGATTTTCCGTGACCGCCGGGGGCTGCCGCAACGATTTTGTTTGCCCCACGATCACGAACTGCGGAGATGGCGCCAAGCATCTTCGCCCCGGTCAGAATGCCCTGACCGACAATGATGACCGTTCGATCTTCCAGATCGAGTTCGGGCAGGATCGCGCGTATCGGCCCGCGCCGCCGCTGCAATTCGCGGTAGACCTCCCGCGCCGGTTCGATCATCTGCTTGCTCGTCAGATGATGCCAGCGTGCGCTGGACTTTATCATGGAGATGCGCCCGTGCTCATCCACCGCGCCGACGACGTGTTCCGGAGAACCCGGCGCGTGCAGACGTTCGATCAACAGAACATCCAGTGGGGCGTTCAATCGACGGGCAATCATGTCCGCGATGGCCACCCCGCCGTTGACCAGACCGAGGATGATCGGTTTCTCATCGCGCTCGCCCAGATACGCAAGCGCATCGGCGAGCTGCTCCGCGCCGTGACGCCAGTTCCGGTAGCGCTTCATATGAGGCACCTCTCCTTTCCGCAGAAAGAACCTGCCTGGCCAGCCGACGGGCCCCCGGTCTTGCCGGCCCCCACAAGGAGCCCACGCCCGTTCGGCGGTCTATTGTCGGTTGTCAATGTGTTATTGTCTTCAGCTCTGCGCAGGATGCAAGTCCTTCAATGCGTCTTTCAGGACGTCTCAGCGATGCGTTTCTTTCACGATCGGGAGGAATACTTGCTCAGGGGGTGTCGATCCGGGAGTCAGTTCCACCGCGGTTGAGGCCAGCTCAAGACACCACGCCGGTGCGATTATGGCGGTCCCCGCAACTTCCGCGCGGGCGTACGACGGAATCAGAAACGGGCGGACATCGCGGATCGCGGTCCACGGCAGACTCATCCGCTTCGCCCCGAACCACCGGAAAACGGCCACCGGCACGAGATGCAGATGTTGGGAGTCAACCACCGCGGTGATGCAGCCGTTGAAACGGCAGAGCGCGCCGAAGGCAAGCGAGTGGCCGGACCTGGCCATCGCATCGCTCAGGATCGGCTGAGCCGGGAATCGACGAGCTTGCGGCGTCCACAAGATGCGCACTACCGCGAACATCATGAGAGCGAGAAGCGCGGCGAGCCCGAATCCCATTCCGGCTACCTTGCCCCAGTCTGATCCGGCCAGGTAAGCGAGCCACGCGATCAGCCCGCACGAACCGAAGAGGACCACGATCACCAGCCAACTCAGAACGGAGTCGAGCGTCGGCACGATGCGTTGGAGCGGGATCGTCTCCGTTGCCGGTTCCGTTTCAAACAAATCCACCTGATCTGAAGGCGGTTGTGTCATGAAACCACTCCAATCGATTCGATGTCTCAGAAGATGCCGTGTTTGCGGTCAAACGGCTGAGTTCTGATTCGGAACCGGTCGCAGGATTTTGCACGGAGCGGTGGGTGAACCAGTCGCTTACGCGCCTGCGGCGGCGACACGTCGGGAGGAAGCCCGCGCATCGGATCGTTCCAGTAGCGGCTTGAGATACCGCGCGGTGTGACTCGCCTTTTCCCGCATGATTTTCTCGGGCGTCCCGGCCGCGATCACCTGTCCGCCCCGATCGCCGCCCTCCGGCCCGAGGTCGACGATCCAGTCGGCACATTTGATCACATCGAGATTGTGCTCGATGACGATGAGCGTGTGCCGCTGATCCGCCAGACGGTTGAGCACGCTCAGCAGTTTCTCCACATCCGCGAAGTGCAGGCCCGTGGTCGGTTCATCGAGCACGTAGAGCGTATGCCCGCTCGCCTGATTGCCGAGTTCGCTGGCGAGTTTGATCCGCTGCGCTTCGCCACCGGAAAGCGTCGTCGACGGCTGGCCGAGCTGAAGGTAATCCAGTCCGACATCGTGCAGACATTGCGCCATACGCAGCACGCGCGGGTGCGCTTCAAAGAATTCAACCGCTTCCTCGACGGTCATGGCGAGCACATCCGCGACCGTCTTGCCGCGGAACTTGACTTCGAGTGTTTCCCGGTTGTATCGCGCGCCCCTGCACACTTCACACGTGACGAACACATCGGGCAGGAAGTGCATTTCGATCTTCTTCACGCCCTGGCCCTGACACGCTTCGCACCGGCCGCCCTTGACGTTGAAGCTGAATCGGCCGGGCTGGTACGCGCGGATTTTCGCTTCCTTCGTGTGGGTGAAGAGCTTTCGGATCTCATCGAAGATGCCGGTGTACGTTGCGGGGTTGGAGCGCGGCGTGCGACCGATGGGGGACTGGTCGACTTCTATCACCCGATCAATCTGGCCGAGCCCGTTCGCGCGCGTATGCACGCCGGGCGTGATGCGTGAACCGACGACTTGCTTCTTCGCGGCTTTGAGCAGAATTTCATTGACCAGCGTGGACTTGCCTGAACCCGATACGCCCGTCACGCAAATGAGCCCGCCGAGCGGAAAGGTCACATCAATCGATTGCAGGTTGTTGGCCCGCGCGCCCTTGACAACGATCGCGCGATCTTCGGTCAGCTTGCGTCGTTCTTCGGGCACTTTGATGGAGCGCCGACCGGCGAGATAGTCACCCGTGAGCGATTGCGGATGGGCCATGACTTCCTCGGGCGATCCCTGCGCGACGACGGTGCCGCCCCATTTTCCGGGACCGGGGCCGATATCGAGAATGTGGTCTGCCGCACGGATCATGTCTTCATCGTGTTCGACGACGAGGACCGTGTTACCGATGTCAGTTAGACTGCGGAGCGTATTGATGAGCCGGTCGTTGTCGCGCTGGTGCAGGCCGATCGTCGGTTCATCCAGCACGTAACACGTGCCGACGAGCCCGGAGCCGACCTGGGTGGCGAGGCGGATGCGCTGCGCTTCCCCGCCGGAGAGCGTGGAGGCGGTGCGATTGAGCGTGAGGTAGTTCAACCCGACCGATGCGAGGAACCCGAGTCGGGCGTTGATCTCGCGCAGAATCGGGGCCGCGATCTGCTGCTGTTCTTCGGATAGTTCAAGCGAATCGAAGAAGCCGATCGCCTGATCGATCGTCATGCTGGTGATGTCGGCGATCGAGTAGCCGTCTGATGCGCGAAACGCCGCACGGTCACCGTTCTGCGGCCGGGTGCTCAGCAGCACGTGCAGCGCTTCAATGCGCAGACGTTTCTTCTCGCAAGTCGGGCACGGGGCATTGGTCATGTAGTGGCGCAGCCGCTCGCGCACGAAGTCGCTCTCGGAATTGTCGTACCGCCGGTGCAGATTCGGGATGACGCCCTCGAAGCTCAAGCCGTAGCGTGACTCATCGCGGTCGTTCGTGCCTTCCAGAAGCACGCGCTTCGCGGTTTTGCGCATCTTGCTGAAGGGTTGGTGCCGATCGACATTCATCGCGTCGCAGAAGCGGCGCAGGACGCGACCGTAGTACATGTTCATCCGCTTGCCGTTTTTCTTCCACGGCTCGATCGCGCCTTCCGCGAGACTGAGCGAGGTGTCCGGCACGATGAGGCCTTCATCGAACTCGCTGACCAGACCAAGCCCATCGCAGTTCGGGCACGCGCCGTAAGGCGAGTTGAACGAAAACAATCGCGGTTCCAATTCATCGAGCGAGCACTCCGGATGATCCGGACAGGCGAACTTCTCACTGAACCGGTGCTCTATCCAATTCTGCCCCGAAGCCGCATCTGACGAGCGAGGCGAGGAAGATGCGGGCGTTTTCTCGCCGGAACGATCCGGGCCTATCTCACTGCGATCGGCAGTCCCGGCGTCGGTTTGGATGAGGGCGATCAACGTTCCTTCCGCAAGTTTGAGCGCCGCTTCCACGGAATCCGCGATGCGCTGCCGCGCTTCGGACTTGACGACGATGCGATCCACCACCGCTTCGATGGTGTGCATTTCGTAGCGGCCGAGCTTGAGCGGATTGTCGCCGCCCTCCTTGAGCGCATCACGGATGTCGATGATCTCGCCGTTCACGCGCGCTCGGACAAAGCCCTGCTTCTGCAGCCCCTCGATGACTTCGCGGTGGTAGCCCTTCTTGCCGCGCACGACCGGCGCGCAGATCATCATCCGCGTGCCTTCGGGCGCATTGAGCAGCGTGTCCACGATCTGGGATGCGCTCGAAGCCGAGATGGGCTTCCCGCATACCCCCTCGCGCCTCTCGCTTCCGTGCCAACACGTCGGTTGTCCGCACCGGGCAAAGAGCAGGCGCAGGTAGTCATAGATCTCCGTGGTGGTCGCGACGGTCGAGCGCGGGTTGTGCCCGCCGCTGCGCTGTTGAATCGCGATCGTCGGGGGGAGGCCTTCAATGGTCTCGACATCGGGCTTCTGCAGTTGATCGAGAAACTGACGCGCGTACGCGCTGAGCGACTCCATGTACTTCCGCTGTCCCTCGGCGAAGATGGTATCGAAGGCGAGCGAACTCTTGCCCGAACCCGAGACGCCCGTGATCACGACGAGTTGATCGCGCGGGAGATCGACATCGAGCGATTTCAGATTGTGCTCGCGGGCGCCGCGGACGCGGATGTGGTGGGAGTCGGACGGACGGCTCATGGTCGAAGGGATGATAGCGGCGGGAGCGGGCGAATCACGGAATCCCGTGACGCTTCCGCCGCGGTAAATCGCACCCCGGCAAGTTTGCCGCTCACGCCCGGGTGTCTTCAGAGTAATGATGCAAACGCAAGAGAAGATGCAGGGGGCCGGCTAGCCGACCTCGCGCCGCTGGAAGAGAATCACTGCCAAGCAAAGGGCAACGATGACGAACAGCAGCCCGTAGAAGATCGATCCGACCACATAACTGCCCGGGATCACGTGGCCCTGTGTGAGGGCATCGAGCAGCAGCATGATCTGGAAGTTGGGGATGATCGCGTAGAAGATCCACAGCACGCCGTAGAGCAGGACTTCCATGCCCTCGGCCATCTGGGTCAGAGGCACCGTCGCCACGTGGACCTGCTCGACGACGGGTTCACTGACCTCGCCCGTGGTGAGTTGGATCGTGCGCACCCGTTCCACGGTTTCGGTCAGCCCTTGTTCCCGGGCGCGATCGGTCCAGGTTTCCCGCAGACCGGCCAGCCGGCGACCGAAGAGATAGTCCGACAGCAGGCCGAGCAAAAACGCGCCCAGCGTGATGAAGATCGTCATCACCTGCCCGAACCGGGTCGAGGCGGCAATCGCGATGGCGACCAGCACCAACACGGCCACGAGCATCACCGTGATGGCGTACCAGAGCTGGGAATCAAACCCCACCGAGATTGGCTGCGGGGTGAAATCGTGCCGAAACATCATGCTCAACAGATACGCCAGAGCGACCAGCGGGGTGGTGAAACAGACGACGGTGCTCGCGAAGACCTTGTTATAGAAGTAGTTACACCAGGTGGCGGCGACAAAGCCGATGATCGCGGCGCTGATCCCGAACACAAGCACGGGCGTGTGCATCGGGTCGCGAACGGTCTGGATCACGCCGTGCATCTCCACCAGCAGGAAGACGAGTGCCATGTAAATGGCCGCCAGCAGCATCGCCCCGGCGGCGCCGAGGAATTTGCCGATCACGAAGATCGGCCGGGTCACCGGTTTGGAGACGACCGTCAGGGCGGTTCGATTCTCAATCTCGCGGTTCAGCACGCTGGTGGCGATGAACGACGCCAGCAGGGCCGAGCAGAGAAAGACCGTCGCCAGACCCATGTCAATCAACATCTTCTGATCATCGTCCATCGTAAAGGCCGCGATCGGATTGCACAGGATCAGCGCGATCGTGGCAATCACCAGCACGACAAGCATGATCGGCTGTCGGATGGACTCAAAGAACGTATTGCGGATGATGGCAAGCGTCTGTTCAAGCATGCAGGGGTCTCAGGCGGGCCGCTTGGAGAAATGGCTTCGGACGAGGAGCAAGCGGGTAGCGTACCCGATGAAAGAGAATTTCTGCCGATTCATCGAACCTGAATCGGATGATCATACGTATCGATCCTCGTTCGCGTTCGACTGAAACTCTCAGCCGGCGCGGATTTGTGCCTCCGGCACGGGTGAAGGTGAAAGAAAACCCTTCTCACTCTCGCGGGAGTCTCAACATGTCCCCTGAATTCGCTGGACCGCCCCGGTCGCGATACGATACGCCGCTTTCGAACGTCCGATGCCCGTCGGCACCGGACTTACGCCTTGGTATGACGAACAGGAAGACGGAACCTCACCATGAGGATTGACCATTTCGCTTATCAGCGCGGGACCCAGGCCGCTGGATTCGGCCTGTTGTTGCAGGCGGCATTCGGGCTGACGCTGCTGCTCTTCGGCCTCATGGCCGGGGACACCACGTTCACCTTTGCCTCGGTCTATGTTCTGCTCGGGCTGCTGGTCTGGCTCTCACTGGTCATCATTTTCCAGCAGCATAAGTTGGAAAGACTCGAGGCCCTGGAGGAGGATGAACTTGCCGCGGCCCGGGAGGGCACCAGTTCGATCTTCGACGCCTCGGATGAGCAGCGCGTCGCCGCCCGACGCCTCGGCCTCATGCACAAGTGGATGATGCCGATCGTCAGTCTCGCTATTGCTGCGGGATTGATCATCGGTGGGGTGGCGATGATTTTCCGAATGGGGCGGATCGACGCGGCGGATCTGGAGGAATTCCTGCCGTTGGCACTCACCGAGCAGGTCGGCTGGGGGATCGCCATCTGCCTTGCCTTCGCGCTGGTCTCGTTTATTTTCTCGCGATTCATCGCCGGCATGGCCAAGCAGGAGGCGTGGCAGAATCTGCGCGGTGGGGCGGGGTACATGGTCGGCAACGCCCTCGTCCTCCTCGCCATTGCGGTCGGATTGGGCTTCCGAATCTTCGGCAACGACGACGTCATGGTCATCATCGGGTGGATCATCCCGGCCTACATGTTGGTCATCGCCGTTGAGATTGTTCTGAACTTTGTTCTGAATCTCTATCGTCCCCGCATTCCGGGTGAAGTGCCCCGGCCGGCGTACGACTCCAAACTGCTCAGCCTGCTCGCTGCGCCGGACTCGATTGTCCGTTCGCTCAACGAGGCGGTCAACTATCAGTTCGGCTTTGATATCAGCAGTTCGTGGGGGTACCAGCTTCTGCTCCGCAGTATCGGCTGGCTCGTGCTGCTCGGGGTTGTTGTTGTTGTTCTGCTGAACACGATGGTCGTCGTCGAACCGCACCAGCAGGCGATCCGCTTACGTCACGGCGAGATCGTGGGCGAAGTGCACAACTCGGGTGTCATGTGGAAGTGGCCCTGGCCTCGGGACACGGCAGCAATCTATGACGTCGAACGCGTACGGGAACTGGAACTCACCGGGCGGCGACCACGGCCGGATGACCTGCGCCAGTGGTCGCGTGGCGTGAACCTCTGGTCTCACCGACACGAAGATCTGTTCCGCCCCTTCCTGGTCGGTGCCATGGAACTTGACGAGGAACTGGAAGATTTTGACGAGTTCGAAGGCCTCGGCACTGAGCCCGTCGATGCGGATGACTTTGTTGATCTGATCGGCGGGACAGGCGGCACGGATTCTCCGATGCCGGGTGCGACGGCCGCGGGCGCGAATCTCGAAGAGGTCACGCGCGTCTATTCGCTGCTCGATGCGGAAATCATCATGCAGTACCGGATTCGATCGGACGAAGACGGCCAGGGGCTGCTCGACTATCTGAAGTTCGCGCCGGACGTGCCGACCGTCTCGCCTCGCCGCACCCAGCGCACGATTCGCCAGGACATTCTGCGGCATCTGGCCTTGCGGGAGATCTCAAACCATCTGGCGGACTTGTCGCTTGACGAAGCGCTCTCAAAGAATCGGCGTGATCTGGCGAGAACCCTGCGAGAGCAGGTGCAGCGCGCGTTCGATGAGGTCAATGCCGGGGTGGAGGTGCTCGCGATCAACATGCCCATGCTGCGACCTTCAGGCGATGTCGGCGCGGAGTTCCATGAACTGGCCTTCCGGCGGCAGTCGCGCCTGGAACACGTCGCGCAGGCTGAACGCAGCGTCGTCACACAACTCGCCACGCTGGTAGGGGACCCCGAAACCGGACATCGTGTGATGCAGGAACTGGATGAATATGACCGGTTGCGCGACGAGTTGGGCTCCCAGCATGAAGATGTCGTTGAAAAGCGTCAGGCGATCGAAACCCTTCTGTTGGAAAGCAGCGGTCTGGCTGGCACGACGATTCGAATGGCGGAAGCGAATCGTTGGAATGAGATGATGACGCAGCGCGCCCAGGCCGAGCGGGTGCGCAGTCTCTTCGGAGCGTATTCCGCATCACCCCGGTTGTATCGGCAGCGCGAGATCATGCGCGTGTATTCCGAATCGCTTCGCGGCGTGCGCAAATACCTCGTGGGCATTGATCCGGAACGCGCGGAAATCGACTTTGAACTCAAGGAACTCAGTCCGCTTGTTGACTTCAGTCTCGCCGTTGGCGAGGGAGACGGGAACGAATGAATAAGTCACTTGTCATCGGAATCGGAATCTTTCTTCTCGTGTTGTTCGTTCTGTTCAGCACGACGTACTCGGTGTCGTTCCACGAGGTGGCGATCAAGAAGACCTTCGGGCAGAGCACGGAAGACAGCATTGTTCGTGATGCTGGTCTCCAGTTCAAGCTGCCGATCTTCGCCGATCAGATCACCAAGTACGACACGCGCCTGCAGTTGTTGGAGTCACCCTTCGAGACGATTCCCACGGCGGACGGTCAGCAACTGGTGGTCGACGCGTACCTGCTGTGGCAGATTGATGCGGACGCGGACGGCCCGTTGCGCTTCGACAAGTCCTACCAGTCGCTTGAAGGAGCAGCCTTGGCGATCCGGGACCGCTTCATCACGGCTCTCAACGCCGGTCTGAGCCAGTACCAGTTCGACGAACTGATCGGCGCTGGAGGACGTCTGGAGGAAGCCGAGCAGGCGATTCTGGATGAACTTCGACCGCTGCGTGATGAAGGCATCATTGCCCGCACGGTCGGCATCAGCCGCATGCAACTGCCCTCCGCTGTCACCACCGCTGTCTTGGGTCGCATGAAAGCGACGCGCGAAACGCTGGCCGACGCGGAGCGGTTCAAGGGCCAGGCCGAAGCCGAACGGATCGAATCCGAGGGCCGCACCATGGCCGAGCGCATTATTACCTTCGCCAACCAGCGGGCGGAAGAGATTCGCGCGACCGGCAACCGGGAGGCGGAGATCTTCATTCGCGAGATGGCCCAGCACGAAGATCTGGCGGTGTTCCTTGTCTATCTCGATGCGCTTGAAGCATCGCTCTCCGAACGCACCACGCTGATTCTCGAAGGCCACCGCGAGCCGTGGAATCTGATGCGACTCAGTACGCCCACCAATTCCCGCGGCATCCCGGGTGTCGGCGATGAGGTTGAACTCGTCGAGGTCATTTCCAACGGACAGCGTGACAACGGTAGTGAGTCGCCCGAAGGCGAGGATGATTCCGAGAAGGACGATATTGGCTCTGAATCATCGGACGACGAGTCCGATGCGGAGAAAGGGCAGTAACGCATGGCTGATCCTATGGATCCGAAACATCCCGAAGAACGGCCGGACGATGAGTCCGCCTCGCACGCCAACGAAGAGGTCCCGGTCGAAGAACAGCCGATGGAAGTCGAAGCGCCGCGGCGCGCTGCGTCGGCGCAGTTTGAAGTCGATGCGGCCGTCGGATCGCAGGCCGAATTGCGCCTGGCGATGGATCCGGCGAATCAGTCGCTTGCGGACGCGTTGCGGCTTAGCTTCCGCGTTCTGCAGTTCGTGATCGTCATCCTGATCGGACTGTTCATTCTGACCGGTTTTCAGACCGTCGAGGAAGGACAGAGCGGCGTACTCACGCGCTGGGGCAAGATCGTCCCGGTGCAGGGGCAGGAAGCGTTGCCGCCTGGGCTGCACTTCAGCCGATGGCCCTATCCGATCGGCGATTTCGTCATCGTCGATGTGGACAGCCGCACGGTTCGCTTCGACCGCGATCCTGCGATCGGCGAACCTTTCTGGCCTCGCTTCACCGGCACACTTGAGGAGGCCACGGCCCAAGCTGACGTTGGGCGGCCGCTGCGGCCGAATGAAACCGGCTTCGTTCTGACCGCGGAGGGCGATATCGCGCACTTGCAGATGAACGCCCGGTATCAGATCAGTAATCCGGTCGAGTTTCTCAACCAGGTGCGTGAGTCGGATGCTGACCGAATCGTCCAACTTGCTCTGCAACGCGCGGTGATCCACGAGGTCACATCGCTAACGATTGAGCAGTTTGTCGATCTCTCCGAAGATATCCGCGAACGCCTCCAACTCAACGCTCAGCGCACACTGAATGAAATTGACAGCGGTATTCAGCTTGCGTCGGTCAACGTGCCGAACACGTCCGTCCCGCTTGCCGTTCGTCGCTCGTTCACCGAACTGCAGAGTCAGCGCACGGAGGCGAAGCGTCGGATCGACCAGGCTCGCCGGGACGCCGGTGAGCGGCTTGTCCGCGCGGCGGGGGAAAGCTACCGACACCTCGTGCAGAGCATCAACCGGTATGAAGACGCCATGCGGTCCGGTGATCAAGAGCGCGCCGATGAGTTACTGGCCGCGATCCATGAAGAGTTTGATACCCGGTCGTACTCGGGTCGTGTCGCGGAAACGTTGGAGAATGCCCGTGCCTACCGGTCGCAGGTCGAGTCAACGCTCGGCAACGAGGCGCGACGATTCCGCGGTTTGCTCGCCACGTTCGAGGATCATCCCGAAGTCGTCGTTCGCCGGCTGTGGTATGAGACGTACGCTCGAGTGCTGAGTGGACACGATACGGAGGTTTTCTACGTACCGCCTCAGGTCGGAAAGATTCGGATCGATCTGGCCGGACTGCACGAGATTCAGGAGCGCCGCCAGCGGCGTGATGTCGAGCGGCGACGTGAACGCTCCCAGCGCGACTTCTACGACCGCGTCGGAGCACCCATCATCGGCGTTCGCGAGTTTGATCGCGAAGGACCCGGACGTCAACTTCGTCGTGATGGAGACCGCCTGAGCCCGATCGGCCGCGGCACGCGTTGAACAGGGGCGTAACCCTCCCGGAGAGGCATTGAATGGTTCAGGCACAACGTGACAAAGAGATCGTCAAAGCCGTCGGACTGACGAAGGTCTTCAAGGACTTCTGGATGCGGACCAAGGCCCGCGCCGTCGATCATGTCGATTTCGAGATCTATCCGAACGAAATCTTCGGGCTGCTCGGCCCGAACGGATCCGGCAAGAGCACCATCATCAAGATGATCCTCGGCCTGCTGCACAAGACCAGCGGGCGGCTGTCCGTGTTCGGCAAGTTGCCCACCGACGTTGCGGTCAAGAAATACATCGGCTTTCTGCCCGAAGAGTCCTATCTCTACCGCTACCTGAACTCGCGGGAAACCCTTGACTATTACGGCAAGCTGTTCGGACTGGATCGACGAACCCGGCGACGTCGGTCGGATGAGTTGATCGACATGATCGGTCTCAGCCAGGTGGCCCACCGACCGATCGGCGAGTTCTCCAAGGGCATGACTCGCCGGATCGGAATCGCCCAGGCACTCATCAATGACCCTGAGTTTCTCATTCTCGACGAACCGACCTCGGGGCTCGACCCGCTCGGTACGCGCCAGGTCAAAGACTTGGTCCTCGAGCTGCGCCGGCGGGGGAAGACCATCCTGCTCAGTTCGCACCTGCTCGCCGATGTGGAAGATGTCTGTGACCGGATGGTGATGCTCTACGGCGGCAAGATTCGTGCTGCCGGTACGGTCACCGAACTGCTTTCCGACACCGAGCGCACCGTGATCGAAGTGCCGCGCTTGCGCGTGGAGACCATTTCACGAATTGAGAAACTTATCGGGGAGGCCGAGGGCAAAGCGATCGGACGTGTTCACGCCCCCCGTCAGCGCCTGGAAGACCTCTTCATCGAGATTGTGGAG
Organism: Phycisphaerales bacterium; assembly: GCA_007693845.1. Taxonomy (GTDB): domain Bacteria; phylum Planctomycetota; class Phycisphaerae; order Phycisphaerales; family SM1A02; genus SKZB01. The sequence goes on along the minus strand of RECV01000199.1, from coordinate 7,176 downwards.
CGGGCCCGCCGCGAGCAGGTTGCCACGTCCGGCGCATTGCACGACGGCCAGACCGCGGCGTTCCTCCGCGGCGACGAGCCGCGCGAGGGGGAGCAGTTGATCGAGTCACTCGTGGCCGATGCCGAAGCACCCGAAGCGGAGCCGTCGCACGAGCGCGTTGCAAAGCGTTCTTCGGAAGAGGACGAGCGCGACGATGTGCTTGAGCAGTTGGTGGTGGAGGATGAATCACTGGACGAAGAGAAGCAATCGTCAACGGATGGCACCCCGCGTCGAAAGGATGGTGAGCCGGCGGAGGATGTCGATCGTTCTGTCATTGATTCACTCCTCGACGGTCCGGAGTCGGAAGAGGGATCCGGCAAGCGTGATCAGTAACTCCCATGGCTGGCTTCCGAGGCCCGTGACCCTGTCCTGTATATGAAGAATCGATTGATCCAACTCTATCGCCGCCTTGACCTCCTGCAAGAGAAGCGGGGGGTTCGCATCGCGTTGTCGGTCCTCGTGTTGGCGATTTGCGGCGCGTTGTTCATTCCGCTGCTGATGAACAGCTACGGTCTGGAAAGCGATCGCCGCATGCTCCTGCGGGAGTTGGAGGGCCAGACGCTCCGGGAGTTCGATGTCCACGCCGTGTCCCTGCGTGACACCGGCACGATGACCGTCAACGGGCGCGTCTTTGAAGTGACCGAGTTCCGCGGCAACACGGATCTGCTCTTTGACGAGAGCGGACAAATCGCGGTGCCGAATTATCTCGTTGAAGACCTGTTGCGAGATCGGGTGCCGGCTTGGATGCCGCACTGGCTCGTCGAGCAGCCGGAGACGACACTGCTGTTATCGGTGTCGGTGACCGCATGGTTGCTGCTGGCGATCTGGATCGGGTTGCTGCTTCCCTTTATTCTCACGGCGGCGGGAACGCTGCTTGCGGTGCTGATCAGTCGCTGGCTCGGATCGGAGCAGTTGATGCTGGCGGTGGCGGGCATCGGTCTGCTGACGTTCACCTTTGTGCTACTGAGCCGCGGCATGCTGGCGGCGCTCTCTCGCCCCAACCAGATTCTGGCCGTCGCGCACACGGTGGTGAAGGAAGCCGCCCGCAGCCGGATTTCACTGGTCTTCATCATCCTCCTGTTGCTCACGCTGCCGCTGATCCCGCTGGGGCTGGACCCGGAAGATCCATTGCGCTACCGAGTGCAGACCTTCATCAGTCGCAGCATCGGCCTGACGTTCGTGATTTCGGCGTGCATGACGCTCTTCCTGTCCTGCGCGACGGTGGCATTCGAGATTCGCGACCGGCAGATCTGGCACCTCGTGAGCAAGCCGTTGAGCCGGTTCAACTATCTGTTGGGCAAGTGGCTGGGCGTGGCGGCGGTCAATCTGATTCTGATCACCGTGGCGGGGGTCTCGACCTTCACGTTCATTCAGTATTTGCGCACGACGCCGGTCGCGCCGGGCATTCAGGGACAGCTCGACGTCGTCCAGGTCAATAACGATGTGCTCTCGGCGCGGCGTAGCGTACAACCGACGTTCGATACACTCACGGTCGAAGAGATGCGCGAACGTGTTGATCGCCGCATGCGACGCTTGCCTCCGGAAGCACAGACGCTGAGCCGACAGCAGGAGATTGAGGAGGAAGTTCGCCGCGAATTTGACTCCAATCAGCGGGTGATTCCCGCTGGGCTCGTTCGGCCGTATCTCTTTGAAGGACTCGGCGCAGCGTACGGCACCCAGACGACAATGACGCTTCGCTATCGCTTCCACATCATGCGCAGCGATCAACACGAGACGTTCGATGCGGCGTTCATGTTCAATGATGACCCGGACACGACGCGCTTCGTCAGCTATTCGCCCACAATGTCCCACGTGCTGCTGCTTGGGGCCGATCTGATTCGTGAAGACGGGACCATCGAAGTCGCGGTCGGCAACATGTTTGAACCGCCCGAGCACCTCGGCCCGGGCGCGGGCGGCATCTATTTCGAGTCCGGTGATTTCCGGTTGATGTATACGGTCGGGCACTTTGAAGCAAACTTCGTGCGCGCCATGCTCATTATGTGGCTCAAACTCTGCTTCCTGGCGATGCTCGGTATCGCCTGCGCGACGTTCCTCAGTTTCCCGGTGGCGTGCCTCTTCTCGTTCACCATTTTCATGGCCGGTTCACTCGGTCCGTTCCTGGCCATGGCGCTCGAGGAGTATTACGTCCCCTATGTGAGCGAAGTGAACTGGGCCGACCTCGGGATGGTCATCAACTGGGCGTTCCGTTCGGTCATCTTCGGCGTGGCCTCGGTCCTGGTCTTGGCGCTCAACGCCTTCGGGGCGTACAGTCCGACGAACGACCTGGTTCAGGGCCTGATGATCCCGTGGTTTGAGCCGTCAAGTTGGTTCAACACCGATGCGGAGCACCGTGATGTGTTTGGCGCGGTTCTGGTTTTCCTCGTGATCTGGTCCGGCATCGCGCTGGTCAGCGCGTTCGCCGTGTTCCGCCGCCGCCAGCTTGCGGTTTACAGCGGGACCGGTTGATGCCGCCGGACGCAAACCGATTCCCGTCCGGGATCGTATGAGATGGAGCTCGAGCGGAAAGACCGCTCACCTACAGCCGAAAAGAGTCCAATGTCAAAGGATCGCCTCGTCCAACTCATCGCCGCCATCGTGCTGGCCATCGCCGCGGGCGGAGCCGGCGCGCTGTTGCCGGGCCTGCTGGAGAAGTCCGATGAGCACGCGCTTCGCTACACCGATGTTTCAGTGGAAGGCGCTCCGCCGATCGTGGCGATCGGAACCGCGATCGGCGCGCTGCGCGGCATCATCGTCGACTACCTCTGGATCAAGATCAACATTCGGAAGGAGCAGGGGCTCTACTTCGACATTATGGCCGATGCGGAGTTGATCACGCAGCTTCAACCGCGCTTCGCCGCCGTCTGGGCTTTCCACGGCCACAACATGGCGTACAACATCTCGGTCACGACGCACACCGAGCAGGAACGTTGGGAGTGGGTCAATGCCGGGATTCGTCTCGTCCGGAACCGCGGCCTGCGGTATAACCCGAACAATCTGGTGCTCCACCGTGAACTGTCTTTCTGGTTTGCGCACAAGATCGAAGGCGTGGTGGACGATGCGCACCTGTACTACAAGCGTGAATTCGCGCGCGAATGGCATTATGTGCTCGGCGAACCGCCCGTGGATTACGAGTCCCGCATCGAATGGATTCGCCAAATCGCTGAGGCGCCCGCCACACTGCGGGAAGCGCAACGTCAGACGCCCGAGGTTCGTCGCCTGCTCGAACGACTCAACGAGGAGTTTGTGCCGATCGCCCGGGGCGGTGATCGACTGGACTTTGATTACCGCTTCCTGATGGAGTACGGCCAATGGGAAGCGATCAAGGCGCAAACTGAGACCGCGCGCATTCTCGGCCTTGAGGAACGATTCCGCCGAACGCGGCCGTGGTTCGTCACACTGGATCAGATCGCCGGCGATCCTGAACTGGAAGAGGCCTGGGAGACACTCCTGCTGCACATTCGCAAGCGCGTCCTGCTGGATGATTACAACATGGACCCGCAACTGATGTACGAATACACGAGGGATCTGGGGCCGATCGACTGGCGGCACGGTCAGGCACATGCGTTGTACTGGAGTCGGCGCGGCATGCAGATCGCGGAACGCCGGGTGCTGAAGGATGATGACATCTACAAGGTCCTGAACAACGACCGACAGCAGATGCAGGCGATGCAGGACCTTGCGCGCTCCGGTCGCATCACGTTCGATCCCTTCACCGTCGAGTGGCCCGGGCGTTCCCCCGAACCGCGCTGGCACGACACGATCTTTGACATGTTCGAGCACTTTTATGCCAAGCACTACGATACGCGCGGTGCCGGCGGCGAGGGCTTCATCAACTTCCTGAAGAACTTCATGGGTTCCGCCATTCGTGAACTCTACCGGTCGGGTGAATGGGCCCGGGCGGAAGAACTGATGGAACGGCTCGACGGCTTCTTCGGTACCGGCCAGGCCGGCGGGCCGATGGGTGCGGATTACCGCTGGAGTCTGCCGCTTGATGTGTTCGTGCGCGATCAGGTATTCGATCAGTACCAGTATCAGCCGCACCTGGCGCCGAGTGAGGTCAATGCCGCGCTCCGTCGCGGATTGCGTGTCGGCGTCGGTCAGAATCGTCCGGAAGTTCTCGAGCAATCTATTCAGTTTGCGGAGATGGTCACGGACTTTTTCCGCAGCCATGAATTCCACGACTACGAGACGCATTTCGGAACCGGTCGTTTGCGCGATCTGCTCGGCCAGCTTGAGAACAGTGCGGAGATCGCCTTCGTGCAGTTGATGACCGACCCGACAATCCCGCTGCAGGAACGACTGACCATCTGGCGCCGGGTCGATCAGCACGAACTCCCCGGGCTTCGGCTGCGCGCATACGATCGAATCCAGCCGACGCTGGAGCGTCAGTTCGCGCGCCATCCACTCAGCACTCAACAGTCACTCGACCAGGTCTTCCCCAAGCCGCCCGGACTTGAAGCGTACCGCACGGAACTGGCCCGCCAGCGCCAATTGCGGGAGCAGCGGATCGAGGAGCAGCGCCAGCGCGAGGACCGACAGCGGCGGTGATGGCTCCTGTCCGATCATCACCAGTATTGGGATCGAGTTACGGGATTGCGAAGTGAGCCGACACCTTCGATCGTGATCTCAATCACATCACCTTCGCGCAGATAGCGGGGCGGCGTGCGCGCCATGCCAACCCCGGACGGCGTGCCGGTCAGGATCACGGTGCCCGGCAGCAACGTCGTGCCGCGGCTCAATTCCGCGACCAGCGTGGCGATCGGAAAAATCATCTCCGCGGTCGTCGCATCCTGCATGACTTCATCGTTCAGGCGGGTCGTCAAACGCAGCGCCTGTGGATCGGGCACAGTTGACGCCGACACGGGATCGCTCATCGGGCAGAACGTGTCGAAGCTCTTGCCTCGGCAGAACTGCCCGCCGGAGCCCTGCTTCTGCCACCACCGCGCGCTGACATCGTTCGCCACGGCATAGCCGCGAATAAAATCAAGGGCATCCTCGACCGCCACATCCTTCGCGGCGCGCCCGATTACAACTGCCAGTTCACCTTCATAGTCAACCTGCTCTTCGGGCTCATCGCAGATCGGCGGCAGGATGATCGGCTGCTCGGTGCCGATGACCGATGCAGGGTTCTTCATGAAAACCATTGGCCGTTCGGGCAGATCACCCTTCATCTCCCGGGCATGGTCGGCATAGTTGCGCCCGATCGCGAAAACAGCGGGGGGAAACAGTCTGCTCACTCTTTCAGCTCCTTCGGCGAAGCGGGGGATTCGTCATTGTCATTGTCCGCCTCTTTTGACGGAGCTCCATCACGCGAGCGCGGCGGGACCGGATCGTAACCAAACCCTCCAAGCGGATGGCATCGCCCGATGCGGCGTACGGTCAGCCAGAGCCCTCGCAGCGCGCCGTGTGTGCGGAAAGCGTCGATCGCGTAGTGTGAACACGTCGGCTGAAAACGGCAGTGCATGCCGACGAAGGGGCTGAGGGTCGCCTGATAGCAGCGCACGAAAAAAATGCACCCGCGCGCGAGCACCCCCGGCCGCGGTGAGTCCACGGAAGACTTCACTGCGGATCGCGTTGACGTTGTTGCTTCTTCCGCCATAAACGATCAAGTTCACGGGCCGTTTCGAGGAGATGGGTTCGGTACACATCAGACGTGAGCGGCTCATGGGCACGCACGCTCACCACCAGATCGTAGCCGGTCGGCAGATCATGTTGGGAAAGTCGGAAGGCCTCCCGCAGTTGGCGCTTGACGCGATTACGTACAACTGCGTTCCCGACCCGGCGGGACACGATCAGCCCCAATCTTGGGTGATCACGATCATTCGGCAACGCGCCGATGAACAGAGGTCCGGACCGGACGCGAACGTTCGCGTTCAGCACCGCCTCGAATTCCGAAGGGCGCGTCAGCCGCAATCGGCGGGGAAACCGGAAGCAGCGTTCTGTTTTGGGCGAATCAGCCACCATCATCACTCGGCTCCGCACGCGATCCGTTGTCACCCAAATGCTTCCGGAGGAAGTCGATTGTCAAATCATCCACTTCCGGATGCGTCTGTCGCAGCACGTTGTGATTACCCGCATCAAACTCGTGTAGCTCGACATTTTCGCCGCCAGCCCGGCTCATCGCTTGGCCGTGGTGAATCGGTACGATCCGGTCATCCTTGCCGTGCACGATCAGGATCGGCCGGTCGATGCGCTTCATCGCTTCATCCGGTCGGCTGTGGTCGGGGATGAGTACCGCCGCGAGCGTCCGGGCGATCGGCCCGCCGCCAATGGCGTCGGCGGCAATCTCGCGCCAACTGGCGAAAGGTGATTCAAGCACCGCCGCTCGCAGTTCATCCCGTTCCGCCATTACATTCACGCCGATCGCCGCGCCCAGTGACTGCGCGTACATCCCGATGCGGTCGGGATCGACATCATCCCGTTCCAGGATGGCGTCGAGCGCCGCACGGGTGTCGGCGATGAGCGGCCGGCGACGGGTGGGGCGGCCTTCGCTTTCGCCGTAGCCGCGAAAATCGAACAGGAACACGTTGAACCCGGCCGGTGGCAGGTGTTCGGTGAACCATGCGTGTGAGCGCACGCTGCCGGCATTGCCGTGCACATGCAGAATCGTTGGCGCGGGTTGGTCGGAGTCCTGGCGATTCCTGGCGGGCATGAACCAGCCGTGCAGGCGCGTCCCGTCTTCGGACGTAAACCAGACCGATTCCGTGCCGGGTGGTCCCATCGACGCCGGTGTCGATTCACGCGTCGGAATGTAAAACATGCGCTCCATGCAACCGGTGAGCCAGCCCGCGCCGATGATGATCGTGAGAATGATCAGGATACGCACCCACGGACCGATTCGGGAACGGGGTCGGGCGTTTGATTCAATTTCTGTCATCGGAGTGTCCTTCCGCATCTGCATCCGGGTGTTCGGGGTGAACGCGCTCGCACTGCCAGCAGATTTCAAACCCCGCATCGTTGGACTCGCCGCACGACGGGCAGTCCCATGCCCCGAGATCATCGTTCATGGTCGGCGGATCACGGAGCAGCGCGGTGGCGTCGGCCACATCGTCGCGGTCCACGACCACGTGGGAATGGTATTGATCCACACTGCCGAGAATCGAGCCGACGACGCTCACCCCGGGATGCTGCACTAGC
>RECV01000135.1 GCA_007693845.1 Phycisphaerales bacterium | reverse complement strand
AGATCGAGCCCGGCCGCGATGCGCCGACCGTGTACTACGACGATCAACGCAATGCGTGGCGGGTGACCGTGGAGGGGCAGGGCGGGCCCGTCCGGCTGTTCTTCGACCGAGCGACGCAGCAACCGATTCGGGCGGAAGGACTGGATGCAAACGGACACCCGGTCATGCAAAGCGTCATCGGGCGATACCGCCCGGTCGATCAACCCACCGGCCGCGCGGGCGGCGTGATCCGGCCCCTGATGCCCACGCTGGTGGATATCGAGCCGATGGATGAACGCGTCGGGTCGATGGAGATCAAAATTGCGCTCAGTTCGCCGACGGCGGATGTGGATCGAAACGTGCTTGACCGCGTCTTTGATCTTGAGCGGCTTGTCAGTTCGCTCCGGCCGGAGGTCATCGACGGTGAGTCGACCTGTCTGGAGTTGATCGGACGGTGATCCGGACGGCATGCTCGGCCGCGAATTTCTGTTCCAGAACGGGGCATCAGCAAGCATGCATGGCTGATCAGAGAGGGGTGAAGTATCATCCGCGGATGCCTGCGCTTCAGCATCCTGCTCTCGATAGCTCCGAGCCCCGCTCGCCGTGGATCGCACTGTTTATCCTCGGGCTGATCCTGGCGTTCGGGCCGGCGATGACGACGAAGGCGGTCGCGGAAGAAGATGCGCAGCGGATGTGGACCGCCAGTTCGGCATCGCATCTTTGGATGATCCACCCTGATGAACGAAAGCCGGAGCAGTTCGTCCTCTCACTGCACACGCAGGAGATGGACGGGCCGTACCTGCAGCAGGCGCTGCCTGTGGCGTCGATGCCCATGGCGATGGCGGCGTGGAACGGTCGGGTCTGGATGCTCTCACCCGCGCGGGATGTGGGCGGCACGTGGCAGCACGATGTCTATTCGCTTCAGGCCATTCGTCGCGCTGATCTGGCGGTCTATTCGACCTCGCCGAGCAATCGTTTTGAGCTCAACGATCCGCTTCCCGCCACCAGTGAGTTGATGGGGCTGGCGGCGGGGGACTCGGGGCTGTTCGCCTTGTTCGCGCCGGAACAGGCCGGCTCTCCGCCCCGGCTCATGCAGAAGCGCGGCGGCCGTTGGCAGGCCGTTGAACTTCCCGACGAACTGCGATTCGGCCCGAAGACGCGACTGGCGCTGGATGGATCATCCCGCGATCGCCTCAACCTGCTGACGCGAGATCCCGGCGATGCGGGTCGCACGCTCTGGCACCGCAGAGACCGTGACGGTGCGTGGCGCACCCAAAGCGTGCCGCTCGATCTGAACTTCGTGCGTGAGCTGATCAGCGTGGACGGACGATTGGCTGCGGTTCACCGCACATCGGAACGCATGGCGACGCCGTTTCAAATCAGCTATCTGCGTCCGGACCAGCGGATTCTGCTGGCGGAATTGCCCGTTCCGAGCGGGTTCTGGTCCGTGCGCGGTATGAAACGCGGGGCGGTCCTGATCGAATACTCGACACGCGATCATCTCTCGATCCGGATGATCGATCCGGTGAACGGCGAGATCAGCGAGTCGGAGATCATGACCTCGGTGCCGCTTCCCGTCGGACGGCTCTGGCACATGATCATGATGCTGACCCTCGCGGTGATCGCGGTTCTGGTGGTGGTTCTCGTCCGGCCGGGGGATGCTTCATCCGTTCGAATCCCTGCGGCATGGATCCCGGCCGCTCCCTTGCCGCGCTGTCTGGCCTTGTTGGTTGATCTCATTCCCGGCGCGGTGCTGGCGGTACTGATCCTTCGCGTGCCGCCGGTGGAACTGCTCCGCCTGCCGATCATCACCGATCAGCTTGATCTGGCGGCCCCGTTCCTGATCATGATCGGCGTGGCGGGCTTGTTCGGCACGCTGGGGGAACTTGTCGGCCGTGCCAGTCCGGGCAAAGCGCTGCTCGGGTTGCGCGTGTTGGCCGTGGACGGCAAGTCGCCGCCTCCGCGCGCGATCCTGATTCGCAACGCGATTCGGATCATCATTCTGATCGTTCCGCCGCTGGCGGTTTTTGCGCTGCTCAGTCCGCATATGCAGGGGTTCAACGACCTGCTGGCCCGGACCGTGGTGGTGCGCCGTCGCACCAGCCGGGATCCAAAACCGGAGAGCGACCAAACGCCTCGAAATCAGGATGACGGCCAGCGCGATGATTCATCCTCCTGATGCGCGGGTGAGGACATCCGGGATGTTCATCGAGTACGCCGCGGCTCCGTACCGCCGGTCCGCTCGCGCAAAAAATTCCGGTCATTGCTCCGAATCCTGAAGTTTCGATTCTGTCGCAACCGATAAGCCGAGCGGCGGCGAATGGATTCGCTGCGATTTGGTGATCGTCTCCACCCCGCGTTCGGGGTGGACCTGAGAGGATCTCGCGTGGCTGACGGTCCACAGCAAAATGATGCGCCACCGCCGGATGCGGAGGAGTGGTCCGACGACGAAAGTGCGCCGGTGGACTGGACCTCGCCCTCGCAGCTCTGGCAGGTGCCGACCATCCTGCTCAGTCTGGCGCTGATCGCGGTGGGGGTGATCGTTGCCATCCAGCGCGCTCCGGACGATGACTTCGGCGCGGCGATGGCGGAAGTCGAAATCTGGATCGGCGACGGGAAACTCGAACAGGCCGGCCGACGTCTGCGTGATGTGTTAGAGCCGAATCTGGAACTGGCCACCAACGAGGAAAGAGGACGATTTCACCGCGCGGTCGCCGACTGGACGTCGCTCGCCCAGCGGGAAGCGGGGGCTTCCCTGCCGGAGAACAACGAACGCATCGATGAGCAGTACGCGCTGGCGCGAGAATTCGGCGTTCCCATGGACGCCGTTCGCCTCGAGCGATGGGCCATGTCGCGAATCGGACTCGGACAGCTTGATGCCGCCGAACGACTGCTCGATGAACTGGATCACCTTGATGTCAGCGGAGCCGCGTCCGCGGCGCGCAATGCCCGCATTCGCGTTTTTCGAAGACTGGTCGAAGCTCGCCTCCGCCAGCCGGATTACGATCGAAGCACCGTCGAGCAAAAACTGGCGGAGTTCAGAACCGATCAGCGTTCGACGCTTCCCGATCGGGCCTGGGCGATCTCGCGGTTGGCGGAGATTCGGCTGGGCTTCGGTGAACCGCAACGCGCGGTCGATCAACTCCTCGTCGATCTTCGTCGGCTTGAATACGAAGCGTCGGACGATTCCCGGGTCAACTTCGGCGAATTGAACGCCCTGCTCGGGCGCGGATACTACGACCTTGGCCGGTTCGACGACGCGGAGTTTCATCTCACGCGGTCGATGGACATGTTTGAGAGCGATGAGCCGGCGCGCGGCGATGCGCTCGTCGTGCTCGGGCGACTCGCGGTCGTTCGCGGCGATCTGGAACTGGCTTACGGCTTCTTTGATCCCGTCGTGCGTGATTTCGTAGGCACGCCCAGCTTTCTGCCCGGACTGCTCGGCCGCGCTGAGGTCAACAGTCAGCTCGGCAATCACGAGGACAGCCGGCACGATTATCGTGAGCTGAGACGACGCCTGCGAAATCAGGAAGGCGACCGCTTCGTCACGAAGGAACGGGTCGCGGCGAGTCTCGTGGATCGGCATGATGCGGCTCTGGCTTTGGGACAGTTAGAACTGGCGATCGCCTACGCAGAGATTGCTGAGGAACTCTTTCAGCCGAACGCGGTCCCGATCGATGTGCTGCTCCGTCTGGCGTCCTCCAGCCGGCAACTGGCGGACAACATCATGGCGGAGGCCGCGGGCGATCAATCTGGCGCTGCGACCCGCACGCCGTCGATTGATCCGGCGAAGCGGTATCAGGCCAACGTCAAGTACGAGAAGGCGGGTGAATATTTCGTGCGCCATGCTCGTGCCGTGGCGGCAAATCCGGTCGAGGATGAGTCATGGGCCGAGTCGTTGTGGCTGGCGGGCCAGAGTTTCGACCGGGCCGGTCTGCACGAAGAGGCCATTCGTCATCTCGATGAGTATCTCTCGGGCCGATCCCGGGAAGATCCCCGGCGGGGCGAGGTGGCGTTCCGACTGGCGCAGGCCCATCACGCTTTGCAACAGTACGAGGATGCCGCCCGCTACTATGAACTGGTCATTGATGAACAGCCGCGGAGTGTGGTGGCCACTCGGGCGCACGTCCCGTTGGCGCGGTGCTATCTCGCGCTGGAACGCAAGCCGGAAGCGGAACGGCAGTTGCGACAGGTCCTTTCCGGAGTCGCCCCCATTCAGCCGGATGCGGATGACTTCCGCGATGCGCTCATTGAACTCGGTACGCTCTATTACCGCACCGGTGAGTACACCGATGCGGTGGAGTATCTCGACCAGGCGACCCGGCGCTATCCGGATGACCCGGGTATTCATCAGATCATGTATCGGCTGGCGGACAGCTACCGCGGGCTGGCGCGGGACATTGAACACCGACTTCGCGACGAGCGGATCGAATCGCTTGGCGAACAGCGCCGACTGGAGGAACTCCGGTTTGATCATTTGCGCGAAGCCATGGCGCTCTACAGCCAGGTGAGGGAGAAGCTGGAGAATCGGCCGACCGAACGGTTGTCAGCGCTGGATGAGGATCTGCTTCGCAGTTCCCACCTGTTGCGCGCCGAGGCGGCATTCGAACTGGGGCTCTTTGATCAAGCGATCCGCTGGTATGACCTCACGGTTCGCCGGTACCCCGATCATCACGTCTCAATGCACGCCCTCATCCAGGTCGTCAATGCCTACATGGCGATGGGCGATCGGGATCGAGCGCAGACCGCTCACAAACGGGCATTGACCCATTTGCAGCAGTTGCGGGATGAAGCGTTTGACGCGCCAGATGCATTGCTTGATCGGGCGGCGTGGGAACAGTGGTTGCGCAATACGCCGGTTGCGGCGCGGACCGCGCGGGCCGGGGATCAGCGCCCCGAGTGAAACTGATGACTCTCCGACGAACGGCGTGATGCCGGCCGACTGCGGAAGGATGCACGAATGAACGAGACGACAGGCCAGATTGCGGATGAACCCCGGACCGAACTGATCGCGCTGCTGAACCGTCAGCAGGAAGATCTGACGCAGTTGCGTGAACTGGCGGCACGTCAGCGCCAACTGATTCAGGGCGATCAGCACGATGAACTGCTCTCGCTGCTCGATCAGCGTCAGACGATTCTCGAACGTCTGCTCACGCGTCAGGAGAAGATCAATGCGCTGAGTGAGCGCGTTCGCGATGAGCCGAGGGGACTGGACGAGGAGACGCGCCGCAAGCTCGGCCACACCATTGAAGGGCTTTCAAGCTGTCTCAGCGACATCATGCAGCGCGATGAGGAAGATCAGAAATCCATGGAGCGACTTCGTGATGAATCACGCAAAGAGATCAATTCGCTCGGCAATGCGAAACAAGCCCAGCGCGCTTACATGGCGAAGCGGCACGCCGCACGCGATCCGCGGTTTTCCGATCGGAAGGGCTAAGCGATGAACTCCGTTCTGAAGTCAATGGCGAAGCACGGCGGATCGCTGGATGTCGACGACCTGCGCGAGCTAATGGGCGTGGTCGCGGAAACCACTGAGCAGTTGCAGCAGACCCACGTCGCGCTGAAGGAGCAGGTCGCGCAGTTGCAGGCCGAACTCGCCGAAGCGAACGCCAAACTCCGCCGCTCGCGATCGCTCGCGGCGCTGGGTGAAATGGCCGCCGGCATCGCTCACGAGATTCGCAACCCGCTCGGTTCGATTCAACTCTACGTCCAGATGCTGGAGGAGGATCTGGCGGACCGCCCCGACCAGGCGGAGGTGTGCCGCAAGATCGATCGCGCGGTCGTCGGGCTCGATGCCATCGTCCGTGATGTCCTTTCCTTTGCCCGGAAGACGACCATCGAGCCGCAGCCGATCGACCCGAAGGCGCTGGTGCAGCGTGCACTGGACGGCTGTACGGCCCTGTTTCAGAACAGCGGCACCGAGCTGGCGTGTTCGTTCCGCGCGGCCGGTCCGATGCACGCCGACGCCGGGCTGCTGGGACAGGCACTGGGCAACATCGTGCGAAATGCCGTCGAGGCCATGGGGGAGACGGACGGCATTCTCGATCGGCCGCGCCGCGTGCGGGTCATCACCGAAGAGCGCAAGATGCGCTGTCCCGGCGGGCAGTACGACGAACGCATCGTCATTGCGGTGGAAGACAATGGCCCGGGTATTCCACCCGAAGTCGTCGAACGCATGTTCAACCCGTTCTTCACGACCCGGAAAACCGGAACCGGCCTAGGTCTGGCGATCGTGCACCGGATCATCGACGCCCATGGCGGGCACATCAACGTGAGTAACCGCGATGCGGGCGGCGCGCGAATTGAACTCTGCCTGCCCCGTAGACCGCTCGAGTCCGCGCGGGAAGCGGAAGGCGATGATGATCCCGGGGCCGACGAGGCAATGGAAGCGGACCCGCCGATTTCGATCATGACGATCGCCCGCACGGAAACAAACAACGAGAATCAACAACCCGCCAGCCTGGAGTACGCACCGTGAGCCGAATACTCGTCGTCGATGATAAGGAAATGATGCGCGACAGTGTCGCAACGACCCTCTCCCGCAAGGGCCACGCGGTTGTAACCGCCTCCAGTGGCAAGGATGCGATCGACAAACTGAGCAAACGCTCGGTCGATGTGGTCGTGACTGATCTCCAGATGCCGGAGATGGACGGCTTGGATCTGCTGGCCACCATCCGTGATCAGGATGAGCAACTGCCCGTCGTGCTCATGACCGCCTACGGCACGATCGAAACCGCGGTGCAGGCCATGAAGAACGGCGCGTACGACTACATCACCAAGCCTTTCAGCGGCGATGTGCTGCTGGTCACGATCGCCCGCGCCATCAACCACGCCAAGCTGGTCCGTGAAAACGCCATTCTGCGATTGTCCGGCACGCCCGGAACGGAGGCGGTCTCGGAAACGGCCGAAGGTGCGGCTGAGGATTCGCACAACGGCCGATCGCGGCGAAAGGTGCGCGCGCACAAGATGATCGGCCGGGGCCGGATCATGAGCGAACTGCGCGAACGCATCGATCGCATTGCGGACAGTCACGGCACCGTGCTGATTACCGGTGAGTCCGGAGCCGGCAAGGAAGTCGCGGCCCGCGCGATCCACGAGTCCAGCCCGCGCGCGGCCCAACCGTTCCTCGCGATCAACTGTGCAGCGCTCTCGACGAATCTGCTGGAATCGGAACTCTTCGGCCACGAGAAAGGCGCGTTCACCGGCGCGGACAAACTTCGCAAAGGTCGTTTCGAACTTGCGGACGGCGGCACGCTGCTGCTCGATGAGATCAGTGAGATCGCCCCCGAGATTCAGGCCAAGCTGCTGCGAGTCCTGCAGGAACAGTGTTTCGAGCGGGTCGGCTCTTCAACCAGCCGGTCCGTGGATGTCCGGGTGATTGCGACGACCAACCGAGATCTGTCGCGCGAGGTGGAGCGCGGGACCTTTCGGCAGGATCTGTACTTCCGCCTCAATGTGCTGCCGCTGCCGATGCCGGCATTGCGGGAACATGTGGAGGATATTCCGGAACTCGTTCAGCACTTTCTTGAGCAGGTGGCCAAGCGGGAGGGCAAGCCCGTCAAGCGCGTCACGCCGGATGCGATGGAACTCTTCCAGCGTTATTCCTGGCCGGGCAATGTCCGCGAGTTGCAGAATCTTTGCGAGCGAGCGGCCGTGCTGACCGCCGGGGAGACGATTGAAGCGCCCCTGGTCGCGCCGTGGCTTCCCGCAGCGGATCCAATCCTGGCAACATCAACCGAGATCGCGCCGTCAACGGTTAACGGACAGGCCCGTCCGATCGCCGCGCGGGCATCCTCCATGATGGAACTCAACGATGCGCCGCAGATCGACGGTGCGGAGGGTCATGAGATCGGCCACATCTGCAACGGTGAGTTGACGCTGGATGACATTGAACGTGAGACGATCATCGCCACGCTGGAACACCACAACGGCCACCGTCAGAAGAGCGCTGAGGCCCTCGGCATCGGCGTGCGCACGCTGGGGTTGAAACTCAAGAAATGGAAGGAAGCGCGGCTTGTGGATGAATCGCTGTAGGCCAGGCGCCCCGACAGCGCAACCGTTGCGCTCGAGCTCAGGTGAAGCGCAGCGATTGCGCCACTGGCGCGGCGGAACGAAGCAGTGTGAGGCGACTGATCGGCGGCATGGGATTTGCAGCGTACCAGTCACAGGATGAACTCGACGGAGCAGGATGCATGATTGCCGGACTCACCAACGCGGGCTCGATACCGGTTCTGGAGCGAACGATGCAGTTCGCCGGGCAGCGGCACGCGTTGATCGTCCACAACATCGCAAACCTTTCCACGCCCGACTACCGCCCGCTCGATGTTTCCGTCAGCGCTTTTCAGAAGCAGCTCGGCGAGGCGATGGATGATCGGCGGGCACGGCATGGCAACCGTGGCGGCGAGCTCAAGCTGCCGTCCTCTTCCGAAGTGGAAGTCAATGACCGCGAGATGACACTGCATCCGACGCCCGCCGGGGAGAATATTCTTTTTCACGATGAGAACGACCGGGATCTGGAACGCACCATGCAACACATGGTCGAGAACTTCACGATGTATCGCTCCGCAGCGCAGTTCTTGCGCCGGGAGTTTGAAACCCTCAATCTCGCCATTCGTGAGCGACTGTAAACATTGACCCCCGAAACAGGGGCTTGAATCATGCTCGGCTCTCTTGACATTTCGACCTCCGGCCTCATCGCCCAACGAACCCGCCTCAATGTGGTTGCGGCGAATGTGGCGAACAAGGACACCATCCTGAACGAGAACGGCGAGTACGAGCCGTTCCGCCGCCGGATCGCGCATCTCGCCGCTGGAGATCCCAGCCGTGGTGAACCGATGGGTGTTCACGTGAGCAATATTGAACTTGACGACGGCACCCCGATGTTGAAGTATGAGCCCGGCTCACCGTTCGCTGATGAGAACGGCTACGTCGGCTATCCGAACATTAATCCCGTCGTGGAACAGATGAATGCGATGGAAGCGGCCCGCTCGTACGAGGCCA
Source organism: Phycisphaerales bacterium (assembly GCA_007693845.1). Lineage (GTDB taxonomy): Bacteria > Planctomycetota > Phycisphaerae > Phycisphaerales > SM1A02 > SKZB01. The sequence goes on along the minus strand of RECV01000135.1, from coordinate 27,232 downwards.
ACATTGCGGCGATCGAGGCGACCAAGTCGATGACAAGTATTGCGCTGCAACTGCTCGGATGATCCGACCGGCCTGAGGAACTGACATGACCGATCCCCTGGGACTGATTGGAAAAACCACGCCGCTGACGAAGCCGGCGCAGAGCCAGCCGGGGCAGTCCGGCTCGGCGAACGGCCCAGACTTCAAGGAGTTCCTCAAGGAGCAGATCGCGGAGGTCAACAAGCTCCAGTCAGACGCGCGTGAAGCGGTGGAAGACCTTCACGCGGGTCGGCGCAATGACTTGGAAAACGTGATCCTGGCGACGGAGAAAGCCGACGTGGCCTTCAAAATGTTGCTTCAGGTGAGAAATAAAGTGATGGAAGCGTACGAGGAAGTGAAGCAAATCCGAGTCTGAGCCGATAACACCTGAATCACCGCTGACGACGCCAGGATGGCACGTTCGGCGGCGACGGACATTTTGATCGTCCGCCATTTCTCGATTTCCCGCTTGCCAGGCATGGAGGCCGACGCATGCAGGCCCTGCAGAACACGCTGGAACAGATCTGGAAGCAGGTGCGCGAACTCTCGTCCACCGCGAAGATGCTCATCGGTTCGATGATGGTCATCCTTCTGTTGGCTCTGTTCCTCATCGCTCAATACGCCGGCGGCACATCCATGGAACCGCTCGGTCTTCAGCCCGGCATCAGCAGCGATGCCCGCGGAAAAGCGGTGGAATACCTCCGCGCTCAGAACATTCCCTACCGAGAGCGGGGCGGGGAGATCCACGTGCCCGTCGATCGCAAATACACGATCCTGGCGCGCCTGACCGACAACGAGGTCATCACGCCCAACCAGATCGACTTCGACACGCTCATCGAACAGGACAGCCCGTTTCTCAGCCGGGCGCAGAACGAACGACGCTGGCTGAACGCGACCATGAACGTCCTCGGCCGGACGATTGCCAGCATGAACGGCATCGATTGGGCCCGGGTGGTGATCGACGAACCGAAGAATCAGCACGGCATCGGTCGGGCGCACCTGCCGGCCTCCGCTTCGGTGACCGTCCGCGCCCGGCGCGGGCTGGAGCAAAATACCGTCGATGCGATTGCGGAGATGGTCGCCGGCGCCCATGCCGGGCTTGAGGTTGAACACGTTCGGGTGATTGATGCGGTGGCCGGCCGGGTGCACCGCGCGCGAAAGGCCGATCAACTCAATGCAAGCAGCAATCTGGAAGTTCAGCTCACCAAGGAGCAACTGGTTCGTGAGAAGATCGCCGAAACGCTCGCGTACATTCCGGGCGTGAATGTTGCCGTCAGCGTGACCGTCGATACGCGGCAGATCATTCAGCAGCGGCGAGATTTCGACGAGCCGAAGCTCGGGGTGACGGGCGAATCCAGCCGCATCGTCAACACCACCAATCAGACCGGCGGCCGGGAAGCCGGGGTCCGACCCAATACCGGCGCGAACATTCGCGGCGGCGGAGGGCGAACCTCCACCCTCAGCGATGAGCGAACCGATGCCTCGATGATTCCGTTCGTCGGCAACTCCGATGCCCGGATTACCGATCACCGCAGCCATCCGCTCCTGATCAACTCGACGATCGGCGTGCCGAAGTCGTACTTTGTTCGTCTTTATCAGGACCGTCTGGGGGACGAGGCCGCACAGCCCGAACCGGAACAACTCGATGCGCTGGTGGAGGCGGAAACGGAAAGAATCCGCTCGCAAATCGAGCCGTTGATAGATACCAGGGCGGTTGACGGCGCGGTTGCGGGTACAGTTATGGTCTCAATGATCCCTGATTTTGCGGTGGCGTCTCTGCAGGGCTTCGGCGGCCCGATGGGTGCCGGTGAATCCGGCGCGATCGGCGGCCTGGTCAGCGAAGGGCTGGTCAAGACCGTCGGCCTGCTCGCGTTGGCCATCGTGTCGCTGGCGATGATGTTCATGCTCGTCCGCAAGGCCTCCGTCCGGGAAGAGCTGCCCACGCCGGAGGATCTGGTGGGCGTCACCCCTGCCTTGCGGGATGCGGAATCGGAACTCGTCGGCGAGGCCGGGGAAACACCCGCCACACTCGACGGCGTTGAAGTCGATGAAGACGATCTGCGGCGACAGCAGATGTTGAGCCAGATCAACGAACTGGCGAGTCAGACACCCGCGGAAGCCGCCGGTCTCGTCCGACGCTGGATGAAATCCCACGCCTGATCGAAGGAGCAAGGAACGCGCATGGCATTTCGTCCCGGCCAAAAGCTGCCCGACAACATCGATGAACTGGACGGCGTGGTCAAAGCGGCGATTCTGCTGCTGACGCTGGAACGTGATTCGGCCGGCAAGCTGTTGCGCGAACTGCCTTCGGAGACGGTGGAAGAAGTCAGCCGAACCATCGCGTCCATCGGAGAGATTCCCTCCTCCCTCGCGGCCGCGGTCGTCGAAGAGTTCTACGCCCTCAAGATGGCGAGCCAGTACATGAAGGAGGGCGGGCTTGATCACGCCACGCTTCTTCTGAAAGAGTCGCTCGATCCGTCCCTGGCGTCGAAGATGATCAACCAGATCCAGACGCAGGTTCAGAAGACGCCTTTCTCGTTTCTCCAGAAAGCTGAAAGCGAAAACCTGCTGACCTTCATCCAGGATGAGCATCCGCAGACCATCGCGCTCATCGTCAGCCACCTGCCGCACCACAAGGCCTCGGAAATTCTCATCGGCCTGCCCGAGCAGAAGCAGACCGAAGTCGTGCGTCGGGTGGCGAACATGGAGCAGACCAACCCGACCGTGATCCGTGAAGTGGAAAGCGGACTCGAATCGCGTTTGTCCAACATGCTGATGCACACGGTGGAGAAGGTCGGGGGCGTGGAGACCGTCGCGGAAATCCTCAACCTCTGCGATCGCGCGACGGAAAAGTCGATCATGGAGGGAATCGAGGCGGAAGACCCCGACCTGGTCGAGCAGATTCGTCGGCTCATGTTCGTCTTCGAGGACATCATCAGCGTCGACGACAAGGGGATTCAGGCCGTCCTCAAGGAAGTTGACAACGACGAACTGGCTGTCTCGCTCAAGACCGCCAGCGACAATCTCAAGGACAAGATCTTCAATAACATGTCCAGCCGCGCTGCGGAACTCATCAAGGAAGATATGCAGTACATGGGACCCGTGCGCCTCAGCGATGTCGAAGCAGCGCAGCAGCGCATCGTGGACATCGTGCGGCGGCTTGAAGATGCGGGTGAAATCATCATTGCCGGCCGCGGCGGCGAGAAGGACGTCGTGGTCTGACCGGCCACCTGAAAGCGCGAAACGTCAACGCCCTCCATTGCTGAAATGGACCTCTGAACGTGTGAGTCAGTCATGCCCCTCATCAAGAACAAACAGTCCAGCCGCCTGCTCAAGAACGCGATGGTGCTGGATCTGGGCGATCTGAAGAAGCAGGGCGATCGCATTCTTCAGCAGGCGCGCGATGAAGCGAACACCATCCTGGCCAAGGCGCGCGATGAAGCCAGGCGACTGGTCGAAGCCGCCGACGATCGCGGATACCAACAGGGCTTCGAGCGGGGCATGAACGAAGGGCGTGAGAAGGGCAGGGGCGAGGGCCGCGAAACCGCACTGCAGGAATTGAAGCCGCAACTGGAAGAAATCAATGCCGCATGGCGGCAGACCCTGGCGGACTGGGAGCAGCAGCGCAACACGATGCTGCTCACCGCGCGGGAGGATGTGCTCTCCTTTGCCTTCGCGCTGGGGGAACAGATCGTTCGCCGCGTGATTGAATACGACCCCACAGTGGTGACGGATCAACTCGCCGAGTGCTTGAGCGTGCTGGCCGGCCCGACTTCTATCGCGGTTCACGTCAATCCGGAAGATCGACCCATCATCGAGGAAGCGCTGCCGGATCTTTTGTCCGACCTGGATCAGAAGATTCACGCCACGGTGCGTGAAACGCCCGAATTGCAACGGGGCGGGTGTCGCATCTCCTTCAAGGGCGGTCACATCGACGCGACGCTGGAACGACAGATCGAAAGACTGGCGATCGCGCTGCTCCCCTGGGCGGATCCGCCGGTGGCTGAACCGGTGGAAGAGGCGCCGGGTCCTACTGCCGATCAATCAGAATCAGATTCAGAATCAGCAACCGATCCCAATCTGCGCGAGGACGAATCGCCGTGAGTGTTTTAGGGACACAGCTTGACACCCTGCGGCGATTGCGGTCCATCGAGGTGGCGGGCTCGGTGGTTGCCGTGCGCGGCTTGAGCGTGCTGGTTCAGTATCTGCCGCTGCCTGTCGGTTCGCTGGTTCGCTTTGAAGGGCCGGCTCGCCGGAATTCCATGGCGACCGAAAGTATACGCGGCGAGGTCGTTGGATTTGACGGTGACCACGCCGTCGTCATGCTCTTCTCCGGCAGCGCCGGGATCGCACCGGGCTGGCGCGTGATCGGTGAACAATCCGCACAAACACTTCCTGTCGGCGACTGTCTGCTGGGACGCATTCTCGACGGGATGGGCGAGCCGATCGACGGTGGACGCCCGCTGGCTGATACGACATTGCGACCGCTCGACCCCGCGCCGACCGGCGCCCTGACCCGGCGCAGAATCGATGAGCCGTTGCCCACCGGCGTCGCCGCGATCGATGCGATGGTCACGCTCGGAAAGGGGCAACGGATCGGTATCTTCTCCGGCCCCGGCGTGGGTAAGTCCACGCTCGTGGCGTCAATCGCGCGGCACACCAGCGCGGATGTCAACGTCATTGCGCTCATCGGCGAACGCGGCCGGGAGGTGCGCGACTTTCTCGAATCCGCGCTCGGACCGGAAGGTCTCGCCCGTTCCGTCGTCATCGTGGCAACCGGAGATGAATCGCCACTGCTCCGTGTTCGCGCGGCGATGGTCGCGTGCACCGCTGCAGAGTACTTCCGTGATCTCGGCGCCGATGTGATGCTGATGATGGACTCAATCACCCGGTTCGCCCAGGCCCAGCGGCAGATCGGACTGACCGTCGGCGAGCAACCCGCCACGAAGGGCTACACGCCTTCGGTCTTCGCGATGATGCCCCGTCTGCTGGAACGCGCCGGAGCGTTGACCAGCGGCGGCTCGATCACCGGTCTCTATGCCGTGCTTGTGGAAGGCGATGACCTGAACGAGCCGATCTCCGACGCTGCGCGGGGAATTCTCGATGGGCATATCGCCCTGTCCCGCAAACTGGCATCGCGCGGCCACTATCCCGCGATCGACCTGCTCGAATCGATCTCGCGCGTGGCGAACGATGTCTGCGATCAGCACCACGTGCAGGCGCGGCGAACCATGGTTCGGTTGTTGTCGGCTTATTCGGAATCCGAAGAACTGATCAACATCGGCGCGTACGCGCGCGGATCGAATCCCGATTGCGATGTGGCCATCGCGCTCAAGCCGCGGATTGACCAGTTCCTGCAGCAGTCAAGCAGCGAACCGGCTTCGTATCCGATGATCTGTCGGCAGTTGATCGAACTGGCCGCCGAGGCGAACGATCTGCGCACCAAAATCGAGCGGGCCGCTCCGGCGGCATCGCCCAATCCCATCACGAACACGCAGAATAGAGGCGGATCCAAAGCATCCTGAATGAGCAATCATGGCGAAGTTTCGATTCAAACTCGAGCCGGTTCTGAAAGCGCGTTGCCACACCGAGCAGCAGCGCCAGCGTGAAGTCGCCGCGCTGGAACAGGAGCGGCAGAGAATTGAGGATCGCATTCGGAGTCAGCAGCAGTTTCTGGCGGACAGCAAGCATCAAATGCGCGACCACCTGGTCGGACAATTGGCCACGGATGATCTGCGTCTTCACGCCGCATCGGGGATGCGCATCATGCAGGAAGCCGACCGGATGGTGGTGGAGTTGGCCGGGCTGCATCAGCGGCTCTCACGGGCGCGGCAGTCGCTGATCGAAGCGACCCGGGATCGCCGGGCCATCGAGTTGTTGCGGGAGAAGCGTTTCCAGGAGTGGAAGGCCCGACACGAGAAGGCCGAAGCAGCGGCACTTGATGAACTTGTGGTCCAGCGCGCTGCGCGATCGGATCAGACCTGGGAGAACCACGAATGAAAACCCTCTGGAATGTCGTCAGTTTCATGGCCGTGGTCCACCTGCTCGCGCTGGCGCTCTTCGCGGTGTGGCTCTGGCAGTCGGATCGCTTGAGCCGCGATCGGATCGAATCATTGCGTGATCTGCTCGCGCCGACCGTTGCGCAGGCCGAAGCCGCGGCAGAAGCTGCCGCCCAGGAAGCCGAAGCTCTTCGCGCGATGGAAGAAGCCGATGTCCGCCGCCGTCGGCTGCCGATGTCCAGCGAAATGCAGATCGAGCACATCAGCCATCTCGAGGAGATCGAGCAGCGCGCGATTCGGCGACTCAAGTCAGAACGCGAACACCTGCTGGAACAGCTGTCGAGCAATCTCAGGCGTCTACAGGACCGCGAAGAGGAGTTCGAAGAGGAACGACGAGCGTGGGAAGAAGCGATCGCCGCCGAACGTGAGCGACGGGCCGATGAGCAGTTCGCCAAAGCGGTGCGTCAGCTTGAGTCCGTGCCGCCGCGGCAGGGCAAGGCCATCATGGTAGAACTGGTGCGCGACAATCAGATCGATCAGGCCGTGGCCTATCTGGATGCCATGAACGCGCGGGCCTCCAGCAAGATCCTTGAACAGTTCCGCACGGATGAAGAAATCCGTTTGGCAACGGAATTGCTGGAACGTCTCCGGAGATTCGGCACTGATGCCGAACTTGCGCGAGACGATGACCATGCGGACCGAATTGCCGACGCTCAGTAACGCCCCCAGCCGCCCTTCATCCCCGCAGACCGGGGCTGCATCCATTTTCAGCCAGTCCCCGTCGTTGGACTCCAGCCAGCAGCGGGACAACCGCTCCGCCGGCCAGGTCGTATCGTTCCGAAACGTCTTCGAATCAACCGGTCGCAGTGCCGCCGACGTTGATTCCGAGCGATCGGCGAATGCGCTACCGAAGGACAATGCGGCGCAACAGAACTCCCGCAGCGACGAATCGTCGTCGAAGTCGCCGGAGAAACGTGCCGAATCGTCGGAGGAACGGCCGAAGCAGGACAACGCCGGCGAAACCGGGGAGTCTGGGGAAACGGACCGGAAGGATGAGAAATCCCCTGGGCAACGCGATGATGCATCGCGGCAGGAGCAGGCGCAGGATCAACCAAGCGAAGCGCAAGAACTGCGGCCTGAGCGTGAGACGCCAGACCAGCCGCACCTGCAGTTGAATGCCGAAACGACAACCTCGAAGTCGGATTCGGACTCCGACTCTTCTGAGCAGGCTGACGAATCAACCAGCGACGCTCCGGCGGTAAAGCCGAACTCGCAGCAGGCGGATGGCGAACTGCCGGCGGAGGAGACCGATGAGGAAGTGCCGCCGAGCGCTGAGAAGGACTTGCCCCCGCCGAATGCGGATGTGCCTGATGAAAAGATCGCAATCGCGGCCGTCGCGCCGGATGGATCCACCGCAGCGAAGGGTGGAGAGGAAGATTCATCGGCGAACCGTTCCGGCCGGGAGTCAGCAAGAACGGACCGCGCGACGGACCAATCGATCTCGCGTCCGTTTGTTGTTGATGAGGAGAAGCCGCGGCGCGAGCAGGTGAACCGACAGACGGAACCGCGTCACGATCGGCAGGGGGAATCCCGTCGGGCGGAGACGGTCAAACCGAACGCAACCACGCAGGGCGAGAAGTCGCCGGATTCACAATCAAAGCCGCCGGAGCCGACCACGTCCCATCAACAGCGTGAAGCGACGGAGAACGAGACGCGTGTCATGCCCTCGCGCAAGGGTATGCGTGCCGCCGATGCGCGGGTGATGCAGATCGAGACGGCGGTCCGACTGGAGAATGCGGGCGGCGGAGCCGCTTCGACGGCGACCTCGGCGGATTCGGGACGTGCCGTGCCGGTTAACACGCTGGCGGGCGGTGCGACGTTGAACGCGGGCGCTGAAAGCGGCACCTCTCAGACGCAACAATTGCCGACCCGGGGCGCAGCGATTGACGAGGAGCAGTTCTCCGGCCGCGTTTTGCGCGGCCTGACGACGATGGTGAATCAGCGGGGGGGCGCGCTGACGATGCGGCTGGATCCGCCGGATCTGGGTCAGTTGCGCGTGCAGATGACGGTGATGCAGGGGGTGGTCACCGCGAGCTTCCAGGCGGAATCCGCGCAGGCACAGCAATTGCTTGAACGCAATCTGGCCGTTCTGCGGGTTGCGCTGGAGGGCCAGGGCTTGACCGTGGAGAGACTGACCGTGACGAACTCATCGTCAAGTACATCCTGGAACGGAATGTCGCAGCAGAACGAAGAGAACGGCCGGGAGCAGACGCGGCAGGATGCCGGCGACGGCCAGAGCCGCGGACGTCGGGACTCCTCCCCCGACGAACGATCCGGACGCAATTCTCGCGACGATGTCTTTGAGGATGTCATTCACGCACTCCACCGCGGAGAGAAGCGAGAGATTCACGCCGCAGCGATCGAGGAGTGATTCATCATGAGTCAGGTCAGTGGCTTCAATCCGGTTGAGAATGCCCTCCAGCGCAACACGCAGAGCGCGTTCAGTGAGATGTCTTCCGAGGACTTCATCAAGATCATTTTCACTGAGCTTTCGAACCAGGATCCGTTTGACCCGAACGACTCCGCCGCGCTGCTTGAGCAGATCAGCGCGATTCGTTCGATCGAGTCGGACCTCAAGCTCACGCAGCAGCTCGAATCGCTCGTACTCGAAAATCAACTCGCCTCTGCGGGCAACCTGATCGGGAAATTCGTCGGCGGGCTCAACACGGAGAATGACCGCGTGGCCGGGTACGTCGTTTCCGTGATTCGGGAAGGCAAAACCGTCAATCTCGAACTCGACAATGGCTGGGTCATGCCGATGCAGAATGTCGAGACGATCATCGACCCTTCGCTCTTTGATCAACCCGGCGCACCGGTGCCTGCTGATGTGCCGCCGCCTTCACCACCCGTCGATGAGGACACTCCCGGAGCCGGCGGTCAGCCGGATAGCGCGGGTGACGAAACCGATTCCGAGGATGAACTTCCCTGATCCCGATCTCTCTTTGTGATCCCGACGCCGATGCCGATCAACCCCCTCCAACTTCTCAAGCGACTCGAACCGGCGGTTCGTCCCGTCGCCTCGGGCCGTGTCTCGGCGGCCCGGCCGCCGTTCGAAGCGCGGGGGTTCGATCAGATGCTGGCGCTCGTGTCGGACGGTCGGGTAAGCAGCGGTCGCAAGGTGACCGTGGCCTTCGAAGCCGATCCGCCTTTGGATGAAGCGCAACTGGACCGTTTGAGCGCCGCGGCCGATCTGGCCGAATCATCCGGTGCGTCGAGCGCGCTCATGCTGATTGACGGGCGCGGGATGACACTGGATGTGAACGAACGAACGTTGACCGATGAACTGACGCCGACATCGTCGGTGGTGAACACCGTCGATGCGGCGGTGTACGTGATCGATCCGGAACGGGATCACCCATCCGAGCCGTTGCGGCCGGGCATGGGCATCTGGGGAGCCGGCATCATGCCGCCCGGCGCGGCCCGGCACTTTACGTTTCCGGCGGATCGTCCTGACTGAACGACTGAGTGACTGATTGACCCCGCATTCGAAGGAGTGCATTGATGGCTTCCATGACTTCCATGTTCACCGGCTTGTCCGGACTGTCCGCCAACTCACGCCGGCTCGATGTGATTGGCAACAACATCGCCAACGTCAACACGACGGCATTCAAGTCGAATCGCATGATCTTTCAGCCGACGTTCAGTCGGAACTTTTCGCTCGGCACCTCGCCGAACGAATTCAGCGGCGGCACGAATCCCGGCCAGGTCGGCCTCGGCACCACGGTTGCCGGCACGCAACGCAGCTTTTCCAACGGCGCCATCAGCGCGACCGGCGTGCTGACGGACATCGCCATCGAGGGGGACGGGTTCTTCATCGTCCGGAACGGCAACGAACAGTTCTACACCCGCGCCGGCTCCTTTCAGCGCAACGAAGCCAATGACCTGGTGACCATCACTGGAAGCAAGGTGCAGGGATTCACGGTTGATGATCAGTTCCAGGTCGTGGACGGTGAACTGGTCGATCTGAACATACCGCTCGGAACGCTCACTCTCGCCGAAGCGTCGCGCAGTGTGGTGTTCAACGGCAACCTGAACGCCTCCGGCCCACTGCCCACGAGCGGATCAATCCACAACGCCCGCGCCATGTTCACCACCGACACGCTGACTCCGGGTACAGAGATGGACGGCACGGAAGACCTGACCGATCCAGCAAACAGCTTGTGGATCGACAACGGAGCGGGCGGCGTGTTCCAGGCCATCGAAGGCGGCGAGAACACCATCATCACCATCTCCGGCATCGAAAAGGGCGGCAAGGACCTCGGCAAGTTCACCTTCGGTTTCATGGACGCCGCCACCGCCGCTGACCGCGGCGTCGATGGTTTCGGAACGAATATGAATGATTACATCGAGTTTCTGGAAGATGTCCTCGGGCTTACCAGCACCGATGTCAACGGTTTCAACCTCGGCGGCGGTATTGAGATCAACGCGGACGGTCAGATCGTCATCACCGGCAACGAGGGCAAGGTCCAGGATCTCAACATGCAGACCGCATCCTTCGTCGCCTCGAGTGACTCCGGCAACGCGATCAGCCAGCCGTTCGTCATGAGCAAGAGCGGTGAGGCGGACGGCGAATCGGTCCGTACCAGCTTCATTGTGTACGATTCGCTCGGCACGCCTCTGACTGTGGACCTGACGTTCGTCCTCAAGGATGCGGAAGACGGTGCGGGTACAACGTGGAAATACATCGCTGAATCGAAAGACAATGATGCGCTCAACCGCATTGTCGGCATGGGGATCGTCAACTTTGACGCCAACGGCAAATACGTTGAAGCGTCAAATGACTCGTTCTCCATCATTCGCCAGAACGGTGCGGTCAGCCCGCTCACGGTCACCATGGACTTTGACTCGGGGACGGATGCCATCTCGGCACTGACCGACAAGGGCAGCAATCTCGCGGCCGTCTATCAGGACGGCTCGCCGATCGGCACGTTGAGCAACTTCTCCATCGGCAACGACGGCGTGATCAGCGGCGCGTTCACCAACGGCCTGACGCGCACCATCGGGCAGATCGCGCTCGCCAACTTCTCCAACCCGGAAGGGCTCGTCGACGCTGGGAACAATCTCTTCACCGCCGGCCCGAACTCCGGCACGCCGCTCGTGACCAAACCCACCGAGTTCGGCACGGGGCGGGTGGTCGGCGGCGCGCTGGAACTGTCGAACGTCGACCTCTCGCAGGAGTTCATCAACATGATCCTCGCATCGACCGGCTATTCCGCGTCCAGCCGGGTCATCACCACCACGAACGAACTGATCCAGCAGCTCCTGGTGCTGGGCCGGTAAGCAACAACCACGACCCGAGTTTGATTCGCTCAACTTTGTAACGGCTGCGCCATGATTCCTGTCACACGACTCAACGGGAAACCGATCGTCCTCAATGCGGACCTGATCCGCAGCGTGGAGCAGAATCCTGATACCACGATCAAGCTGATCAACGGTGAGACCGTGCTGGTTCAGGAGGAAATGCACGAGATCATCGAGAAGTGCATCGAATACGGGCGACACCTGCGTCAGATGATGCCGCGCACCTGAAACGATCATCCATCATCCACGCCACGCGAAGCCGGGCCTGACGACCAACGGGAGGAAGGCCCGGGTCTCCATGCGCACCCCCGGGCATTGATTGTTCTCACCCGGATGAACATGTGTGTCGTTCACCGTGTATCCTTCCCGCATGAGCTATTCGTACACCGTCACGTGCACTTTCACCGAGGCCGCCGTCGCTGATGAGTGGATCGCCTGGCTGAACGATGAGCACCTGCGTGATGTCTGCGAGGCCGGGGCGCTTGATGCGGAAGTGATCCGGTTCGAGCCCGATCCGGCGGGTGAACACCAGTTCATCGTGTGCGAAGTGCGGTATCACTTCAAGGACAAGGCATCCTTTGCTGCCTACGAACGCGACCACGCACCGCGCCTGCGTGAGGAGGGGCTGAAACGTTTCCCGCCGGAGCGCGGTCTGCAGTACGCCCGGCGCACCGGTGAGGTGCGCGGTCAATACCCGGCGAAGCCTTCATCTTGAGTGCTGGGCAGGGGACAGTGGTCGATCCAACGCAACGTACGCCGCTGGGGATTATCGTTGCGCCAGTGTGTCGTCCCGATGCGTTCGGGCCTGTTCCAATGCGGCCATGACCTGCTGCGAGGTGTAGGCGTTGGATTCCCACGGCTGTTCCTTGCCGGGCGTGTAGATCACCAGCAGCGGGATTCCGGTGTGGCCGAGTTCATTCAGGAACTCCCAACCCTGTGCGCGCGTGCTGGTGAGATCGACGGTGAACTTGACGACATCCGGCTCGGCCAACTGACTGCGCACCGGATCCCGATCGAGGACGGCGGCCTTCAGCGCCTTGCAGTTGATGCACCATTCGGCGGTGAAGTCGAGCAGAATGATTCTGTCGTCATTGCGCGCCTGTTCAAAGACGCTGGGGGTGTAATCGTTCCAATAGCCCGTGACGTACCCGGTCCCGTCCGCGTCGGCGAGTGCCGCCTGACGCGCTTCCCAGTTTGAGCGAGCATTCAGTGTTGAGTTCGATGCGTACACAACGGCCGCCCCCGCAATGATCAGGCCGATGACCGAAAAGCTGACCCGCGGCCCGAGGTTCGAGGATATCTGGAAGGTCCGAACGATCAGCCAGAGTCCGGAGACAGCAGCGAAGAGCGCGACGGCCCACCAGTGCAGTTGACGCGCAAGGTACGGCGCATCATTTACCAGCGCGATCATGCCCGAGCCGATGAAGTAGGCCGCGGCAGCGAGCAGCAGCAGCCCCATGACCTGCTTCACCAGTTCGCTGGCCGGTCCGGTGCGAGGCAGTTTCTCCACCAGCGACGGTTTGGCTGAGAGGACGAAGTACGGCAGCGCCATGCCGATCCCGAGCGAGGTGAAGATGATCATGATCGTCGAGGCCGGCATGGTCGCCGCCCCCGCCAACAGGGCGCCGGCCACGAAGCCGAAACACGGCAGGCCGAGGATCGCGGTCATGATGCCGAAGAGGAACGACCCCCACGCCGTATCGGCCTTGGGGTTGATCGCGTAGGCCGACTGGGGCAACTGGATCGTGAACATCCCCATGATCCCGATACCCATGAAGGCGATCAGGAGGCCGATTCCCATCGTCAGCCACCAGATGCCGAAGAGTCGCGATGGATCGGTGATCCCCGCAAAGAGCGCCACGGGCAGGCCGATGCCGACCCAGAAGGCGATCACCCCCAGCGCCATCCATGTGCCGAGAACCAGATTCTTGCCCGGCTTGTTGGCGTGCTGCATGATCGTCATGACCTTGATCGGGATGACCGGCAGCACGCAGGGTGTGAGGTTCAAGACAAAGCCGCCGATCGCGGCAAAGAGCGCGAGCAGCATCACACCACCCACACCGCCCAGACTCGGCACCCGCCAGCCGAAGAACGTCGGCCCGGTCGCTTCGGTCGCGACGGGCTGTTTATCGCTTGCATCATCTTCTACATCGTCTGCATCTGCGTCATATGCCGTCCGCGACAGGGCGTGGTCGAACATCGCGCGGACATCGTCGTCAATGGCGGTGACTTCACCCGTCCAATCCTCCGCAACCACCCGGACCGTCATCTTCACATTGGTCGAGGTGGGCATCAGGCATTGCGTGTCGTCGCATGCCTGGTAATGAACTTTTGCTTCAATCGAGTACTCGGCCGGCTCAGCATCCTCGGGGATGTCCAGCGGGATCGCGGCCAGGGTCGTGTCGAGATATCCCTTGAGCGTTTCCTTGAAGTCGCCGATCTCCAGCGTGAAGGTGCTGGCTTCAGGCCAATGGACCGGGTGCTCGGTCCATCCATCCGGCAGGGTCAGTTCGAATCGCGTGGGAATGTACGGGTCTTCAACATCGCCGGAGCCAAGGCCGGCCTGGATCTTCCAGTTCGGCTGCATCGTGAGAATCACGCCCAAGTGGACGCGCTCACCGGGTCGCGCCACGCCTTCCTTCAGGACGAGTTCCGCTTTGACCCGCTCGGCCTGCGGGGGCGGCCCGCCGCGCTGACCCCCCGGGGAGCCGGGAAACTGAGCCATCGCCGGTGCGGTGAGCAGGGCGATGAACAGGCACGCCAGCAATCCGCGGATGACGGCATGTGGCTTCTTCAGCTGGTGAGCGTCGGGAGCTTTCAGAATTTCTCGGATCATGGAGCGGCTACTCAGGGCTGCAGAAATCTGTCGTGGTGGGGGTGAAAATCGAGCGTCGGGGAGATCGTCGCGGATCGGGACGATCCGGGCGATCGGACTGGAAGTTGAGAACAGTATCATCCGGGACTGATCGTACGGACTCAAGCGGGCAGTCGAAATCCTCCGATAACACCCAATGAGATCGGCAGTTCGGGCCTGAAGCATCAGCCGGACGCCCGGTTGCCCGTCTCACGCAAGGCTCGATCCGGTCAGGCCGACCTTTCAGGAATGAGAACGCCCCGAACGGCCGATTCATTCCCTTCCTTTCGCCTTTCGGAGCGATTCTCCCCGGCATGAGCGACGTTCTTGACCAATCTGACATTGACGCTCTGCTCAGCGCGGTTTCGACCGGCGAGGTTGAAGAGGCCGGGGAGGATGTGCAGATTTTCTCCCGGTTCCGCCGGGACCTTGAACAGGTCGAAATCAAGGACTATGACTTCAAGCGTCCGGAACGCATCAGCAAAGACCAGATGCGCGCCCTGCAGACGCTGCACGAATCCTTCGCGCGAAACTACGGGGCCTCGCTTTCCGGCTTTCTCCGCACGATCGTGGAGGTCCGGGTCGCCAACGCGGAGCAGATGACCTACTCCGAGTTCATCGGGTCCCTGCCCAACCCGACGAGTTTCAACCTTGTGGACGCCCCGCCGCTGGACGGCCAGCTCTGTCTGGAACTCTCGCCGCTCATCATCTACCCGATCATCGACCGCCTGCTCGGCGGGTCCAATCACGATGTGTTCATCCCGCAGCGGGCGATGACGATGATCGAGACCCGGCTGATCAAGCAGATTCTCGAACGCGGCATGGCGGCACTGACCGAGGCGTGGGAGAGCGTCCGCAAGATCGACTTCAAACTGGGCGAAATGGAGTCCAACCCTCAGATCATGCAGATCGTGCCGCCCAACGAGGTCGTGGTTGTGATCGGCTTCGAGATCAAGATGACCAACCGGGCCGGGACGATGAGCTTGTGCATCCCGTTCAACGTGATCGAGCCGCTGATCGAGGACTTGAGCGCCCGGAACTGGTTCATGACCGGCAAGCACAGCGAAGAGTCGCATTGGGGCCGCCACATCGCCGGGCAGATCTCCGATGCGGCGCTGGACGTGGGGGCGATCCTCGCCCAGACCGCGATTTCGATGCAGGATCTGCGGTCGCTGGAAGTCGGGGACATCATCACGACCGAAAAGCCCGCAGTGTCGCCGGTCGTCCTCGAAGTTGAGGGCGTGCCGAAGTTCATCGGCCATATCGGCCAGTTCAAAGGGCATCGGGCTGTCCGGATTCAGCGTCGCATTAAGGCGGGTGATCGGGTGTGAGCGAGGTCAAGCTCGTTCCGGCCGGCCCGCGCTCGCTAAGGGCGGCGTTGCCGCTCTCACGACCCTCTCCAGATTGACATGGCCTCATGTGGGGTCTATTGTGTCTGTTCGGATTGACCCGAGCGAGGGTCGCTTTTGTTACTTCGTTTGGAGCCGCATGGTGAAGCTTTTCGCCATTCAACCAGCCACCCGCCATGACGACTAAGCGCCGTCATGTCGAATGCTGGGCTCACAAGGCCCGCGGCCACCGGACCAACCGGCGGATGGTGATCAGCCATCCCGGCGGGAGAGGTCCAGAAAGGTGGTCGTCTTGACCTGAAGCTTTGCGACAGGTCGGATGCCGCGATGATCCTTCATCGCGGGTACGGGTCCACGAGGAGCCATCAGCGGCTCTCGTGGACTTTGTCGTTTTGGAATCGGCTCTCGCCGCCCCTCGCGGCATGACAACTCAACAACTTTTCTCGACAACTCAGGATCGGCACGCATGAATTCAGAAACCCTTCGCATCCTCGACTCCATCGCCCGTGACCGCAACATCGATCGGGACCTGCTCATTCAGGACCTCGAGCAGGCCATGGTCAGCGCGGCACGCAAGCACTTCAACTCGCTCGATACCGAAGCGTTCGGCTGCAAGATGGACCGCTTGACCGGCGAAATCACCCTCTGGCGCAATCATGAGCCCGATGAGGAGGGAGCCGAGCCGACGCAGGAGATCATTCCGATGGCGACGCTCGGGCGCATTCCCGCCCAGACCGCCAAGCAGGTCATGATTCAGCGATTCCGGGAAGACGAGCGAAACTCACTGCTGGAAGAATTCTCCAAGCGGCAGGGGGAGATTGTCACCGGCACCGCACACCGCTATGAAGGCGGCGCGCTCATTGTCCAGGTCGATCGCGCTGAAGGGTTCATGCCCCGGTCCGAGCAGATCCCCAGCGAGCAGTTCCAGCCGGGCGACCGCGTGCGATGTCTCATTCTCGATGTCCGCGAGTCGGGCAACCAGGTCAAGATCGTCCTCTCGCGCAGTCATCCCGATTTCATCCGCAAGCTGTTCGAAGCGGAAGTGCCCGAGGTCGCGGAGCGCGTCATCGAGATCAAGGCCATGAGCCGTGAGGCCGGTTTCCGTACGAAGATTGCCGTCTCATCCATCGACTCCAAGGTCGATGCCGTCGGCGCCTGCGTCGGGGTGCGCGGCAGCCGCATTCGCAACATCGTCGATGAACTGGGCGGGGAGAAGATCGACATCGTCCGCTGGAACGAATCAAGCCAGATCCTGATCGCCAACGCGCTGAAGCCCGCGGAGGTCGAGGAAGTTTCCCTCTGCTTTGAGCTCGGCCGCGCGACGATCATTGTCCGCGAGGATCAGCTTTCGCTGGCGATCGGCCGACGTGGTCAGAATGTCCGGCTCGCGGCTCGCCTCACTGGTTGGGATATTGACATCCTCACGCCGGCGGAGTTCGCCAAGTCGCTCGAGATCCTCGAAGAAACCCTGAAGCCGATCGAAGGCATCACCGACGAAATGCTCGACCGGATGGGCGCGCTCGGCATGATCAGCGTCTTCGACATCGAAGAAGTCGGCATGGGCGTGCTCGAAGAGGAACTGGAGATGCCCGTCGCACTGGCGCAGCAGGTGGTCGAGATCTGCTCTGCCAAGGCGAAAATCGTCGCCGAACAGCAGCAAAAGGAAAAGGAAGAGGCGGAGAAGCGCCGTCAGGAGGAGCTCGCCGCTGGCAGCGCGATCCTCGGCGGCGGCGATTCGGTCGAAGCCGATCCCGAATCCGATTCCATCGCTGCATCCATCCTCGGTGGAGGCGAGCGCACCGCCAAGGCGGCGTCCGAAGATGCAGAACACGAGGGCGAAGCACCCGCTTCACCCTCAGAGGCCTCACCTGAGGGTGAGCAAGAAAGTCGAAAGCGGGAGGAAGAGCCGGCCGCTCGGTCCGATGCCGAGTGAGTGTTTCAGTTTGGTCAACAGTTTGATGATGGGGGCGGGTCGTAGTCAGTGACAGTTGTCAATTCGTATTCGGAGTCCACTGTGGCGAGGAAGTCAAATACAGTTCGCGTCTTTCAGATTGCAAAAGAACTCGGCGTTTCGTCGAAGGATGTCGTTGCCAAGTGTGAAGCCGAGGACATTCCGGGGATCACCAACCACATGTCCACGGTTTCGCTCGGCTTGCAGGCCACGATCCGTGAGTGGTTCAGTGACGCCGCCGGCGCTGAGGCGAAGCAGGACGTATCGAAGTCCGCGTCCGCTTCCGCGACCGCTGTGCAAACAGCCGCACCGGTGGATGTGAAGAAAGCTCGCGCCAAGGCGAAGAAGAAGACCGCAAAATCCAAACCCGCCGACACCAAAGAGAAGAAGGACGCCTCCGCTGACAATGGTGCCGCAACGGCGAAGAAGTCCGCTGGCGCAGCCGACAAGGGCGAACCCGTCAAGCCCAAGGCGAAGGACGACGCGGCTGACGTTTCGAAGAAACAAGCCGAATCGGCACCGGCCAAGCTGAAGCCCGACGCGAAGGAATCCGGCGGGTCCGATGCCGGAACGCCAACCGTACCGGCTACAGGTGAAGGATCTGAAGAGAAGGGCAAACAGGATGGCGGCGATGGTGCCGAACTCCGGCCGGCCGCTTCGAGTGATGCCCCGTCGAAGAAAACGCACGCCAAGCCGACGATGAACATTCCGACGAGGCCGGATTCCATTACCCCGGCCGGGCCGAAACTGCAGCAGCCGACGGCGACCAAGCTCTCTGGACCGAAGGTGATTCGCGTCGAACAGCCCGATGTTGTTCCCGCACCTCGATCCCGCAGCAGCAGTGCACGAGCCGGCGGCGGCCCCAACCAGATTGGCCGGAGCGGTCCCCGTGCCGGTCGCGGAGCGGGCTCGATGGATGTGCCCGAACCCGACGCGCAGCGCGGCGGCCGTGGCGGAGGTGGTGGTGGCGGCGGAGCCGCGAATCGACGCAACAAGCGGCGCAGCGGAGGCGCGGCGGAGAGCGGTGGCCGCAGTGGCCGCTCCTTCTCGGGCTCGGGTGCCGACAGCGCTCGTCCGTTCAACTGGCGCGAACAGGACCTGCTCGAACGCGAGCGGCGTCTCAATCGGGCCGGCGGATTCTTCAAAGCCGCGCGGCGCGACAATCTCAAACGATCTGCAGGCGGTGGTCACAAGGCCCAGACCGCGGCGGAATCGGGCGGTACCGTCAAAATCGCAGAGCCGATCACCGTCAAGGACCTTTCCGCCGCGACCGGCGTGAAGGCGGTTCAGATCCTGCGTAAGCTCATCCTCGCCGGCAAGCCGTACACGGTCAACAGTGTCCTCGAAACCGAGGATGCGATCGAAGTCATGCTCGAACACAACATCGAACTCGAGGTCGTCGAGCAGAAGTCCGCGGAGGAGCAAATCGAAGAGCAATTCGAGAAACGCGAGCTGGAAGATGAGCGGCCGCGCTCACCCGTCGTCACCATTCTCGGGCACGTGGACCACGGCAAGACGTCACTGCTGGACAAGATCCGCAACGCGAAGGTTGCGGAAGGCGAAGCCGGCGGAATCACCCAGGCGACCAGCGCCTTCCAGGTTCCGGTGAAGATGGGCGAGGAAAACGAGCGGCTTGTGACGTTCATCGACACGCCCGGCCACGAGGCGTTCACCGAAATGCGCTCACGTGGTGCGAAGGTGACCGATGTGGTCGTGCTGGTCGTCGCGGCGGATGACGGCGTGATGCCGCAGACCGTCGAATCAATCAACCACGCCAAGGCGGCCGGTGTGCCGATCGTGGTCGCCCTCAACAAGATCGACAAGCCCGAAGCGACCGATTCGAACATTCAGCGCATTCTCGGCCAGCTTGCGGAGCACGAACTTAATCCCGTCGAATGGGGTGGCAGCACCGAGGTGCTGCGCATCAGCGCGCTCAAGGGCGAAGGCATTCAGGATCTGCTTGAGGTGCTCGACTACCAGGCCGAACTGCTCGAACTCAAGTCCGACTTCGGCGGCCAGGCGCAGGGCACAGTGCTCGAGGCGGCGACGAAGGAAGGCCGCGGTCCGGTTGCCAGCATCCTGGTGCAGCACGGCAAACTGAAGAAGGGCGACTTCGTCGTGGTCGGCCGGGCCTTCGGCCGCGTGCGCGACATCGTCAACGATCACGGCAAGCGCATTGAGGAAGCTGGCCCATCGCAGCCGGTGGCAATCTCCGGCATCAACCTCGTGCCGGATGCAGGTGACAACTTCTACGTCGTCAAGTCGCTGAAGGCTGCCGAGGCCGCCGCGGCGGAACGACAGGATCAGGAACGCACGCGTGATCTCTCCAAGGAGAAGGTCACGCTCGACAACATTTTCCAGCACCTTGCCGCTTCACAGCGCAAGGAACTGCCGCTGGTGCTCAAGGTCGATGTGCACGGCTCTTTGGAAACGCTCAAGGCCTCGCTGGAGAAGATCTCCAACGAGGAGATCACGATTTCGATCAAGCACGCCGGCATCGGTGGCGTGAGCGAGTCGGATGTCTCGCTCGCCGAGGCCTCCGGTGCGATCGTGCTCGGCTTCAACGTTACTGCGTCGAGCCAGGCGCGCAAGGCCGCCGAGCAGAAGAACGTCGATATCCGGTTCTACGATGTGATCTACGACATTCTGGATGACGTCAAGAAGGCCGCGGAGGGTCTGCTCGAGCCGGAGGTCAAGCTCGAAGTGCTCGGCCATGCCGAGGTGCGCGAGGTCTTCAAGATCACGAAGGTCGGCATGATTGCCGGCTGCTACGTCACCGACGGCGTGATCGAGCGCAACGCACAGATTCGCGTGACGCGCGACGATGTGGTGATCGAAAAGGACCGCCGGCTGGAGCAGCTCAAGCGGTTCAAGGACGATGCCAAGGAAGTCCGTGCGGGTCAGGAATGCGGCATGAAGATCGTCGGTTACGACGATATTCGCGTCGGCGATGTGCTCGAGTGTTACAAGACGCGGGAGGTACGGCGTACGCTGGACGGCTGATGTGGTTCCGCGATGGTCGAGATGGATGACGAATGAGTGTTCATGCGCAACAAGTTGCTTCCGTTCTTCGCCGCGCGATCCAGGCGCGCCTGGTGAAGGGTCTGCATGATCCGCGGGTGCGGGGGATGATCTCCGTGACCGAGATCCGCCTGACCGATGATTACAGCGAGGCGCGGGTGTATGTCTCCGTCCTGCCGCATGAACACGAACGCATGACGTTGAAGGGGTTGCACAGTGCGGCCGGCCACTTGCGGCGCGAGATCGCCAGCGAGGTTTCCTTTCGGCGCATGCCCCGGCTGATTTTCAAGCTGGATTCGTCGCTGCAGAAGCAGGCCGAGGTGAATGCCGCCATCCGCCGCGCGGTCGGTGATGATCTGAGTCACGAAGAAAGCAATGAACCGACAACGGCCGATGATGCCGAACAGTTTCGAGAGGGTGAATCCACGTGAAGAACGGTGAAAAAGATGCAACCAAGCTCAACGCGCTGCTGAAAAAGCAAAAGGGTGCCGAACTGCCCGAAGCGCCGGATTCCGATGATCCCATCGCGGTGCTGGTGTATTCGTTCCTGCTCTGGGAGACGACCAGCGAGAAGGCCCAGATCGCGTACCGGCATATCCAGTCGAGCATCGTTGACTTCAACGAACTGCGGGTCTGCATGGCCGATGAAATTCAGGACATCATCGGCGTGCGCTATCCCGGCGGTATTGAACGCTGCCAGCGCCTGCGGGCCACACTCCGCGATCTGTACTCACGGGAGCACGCCGTCGCGCTGGATGCGCTGGTTTCGCTCGGCAAACGTGATGTCCGGAAGTACCTCGATTCGCTCGAAGGCATCGTCCCCTACGTGGCAGCGCGCGTCGCGCTGCTGAGTTTTGATGCCCACGCGATCCCGGTGGATGAACAACTCCGCGCGCGATTGCTCGAAGAGGGAGTGATCGATGAGTCCGTCGATTTGGACGAGACCATCTCCTGGCTCGAACGACAGATCAAGGCCGCGGATGCCCGTGATGCCCATCTCGCCCTGCAGTACGCGGTCGAGAACGCACCCAAGCGTAAGACCCGAAGCAAGGGCACCAAGAAGTCCTCCGCCGGAAAGACGACCAAGAAAAACACACGGAAAAAGTCCGTCACCAAACGGACGACGGAGAGGAAGACGGCCGGTAAACCCTGACCCGCGGCAGCATGATGTGCAGTCCGGATTGTCGGCCTCTTCCGCACCGAGAGCTCCATCAGCGGTGGGGCACCCACCGGGCGTACTATTCGGGTGGAGATTGAAACGGAATGTTGCCGCCGATGGACATCGCCGGCCGAGGGACGGATTCATGTCCAGAGACGGACGCATAACTCGATTACCGTTACTACTGCTCCTGTTCATCCCCCTCGGGTGCGCATCGCTAGAACCAGATGCGTCGATGACGCAAGATGCCACCCTCTCCGCGCGGGAGGCGCTCGCGCTGGCCGCGGAACGCGAAGCCGATCGTGAGGCGCGGCGCTTGGCGACTGTCCCGCTGCCGCCCGGTCTCAACCACGATCAACTCGCGCCCCGCGCTGATTCGGATGTGAAAGCGCAGCAGAGCTTGCGAGAAGCGTTGGAAACCCTGAGCCGCAGTGAAGAAGCGGCCGCGCCCGCGGAGTTTGCCGGCGACTGGAAACCCCCGGATCCGTCACGGGAAACAGATGAAGAAGATCAACGCGCTGCGCTCGAGCTGTTCTTTGTTGGACGGCAGGCGATGCAGGAAGAACGCCACGTGGTCGCGGCCAACACGTTCCAGCGCGCGATCGGGTATGACCCGCACGCCGTCGCGCTCTACCGTGAACTTGCGCGAGCGCTGATCTCCGGCGGGCAGCAGCGAAGTGGCGTGCGGTACTACGAACGAGCATTGCGATTGGAGCCGCGCGATCCCGAGTCGATCATGACCGTCGGGCTCGCCTACGCCAATCTGGAACGGTACGAAAAGGCGGGCGCGATCTTCGCAAGGCGTTTGCTCGATGATCTCAGCTTTGATCATGACCCCGCCGCGGATGTGCTCGTCTCGTTTACGCTGGTGACGATCTTCCGGCAACTCGGTTTCGATCGTGCGCTGACGGAAGTGGCTTCCCGCGCGGTCGCTTTTGATCCCGCATTGATTGAACGGTCGGTGTACGGCCCGCGCATTGTTTCCGTGTATCAGCAACGCAGTGAGATACTGCGGCAACTGGGTGATGCGCATTGCCGGCTGACGGAGTACGACGAAGCGGCGGCGGCATACGAACACGCCGCGGAACTGCCGGATGTGGATCCTGCCGCCCTTCCCCCGCGCCGCATCTACGCAGAACTTGCCCGCCACCGGCCGTACCGCGCCCAGCTCATCTGGCTCGAACTGATTGACCAGGATGCGCCCATCAGCGATCGCGAGATTCAACTGGCGCGGTATCTGCACGACCAGGTCGAAGATGTCTCGCTGCTCGTGCGCGCGGTTCGGAAGCGGCTCGAAGAGAGCCCCGAACGCGCTGACCTCGTGCGGACCGCCGTCGCGCTGCTGCCGCGCGATCAGGCGCGACCGATGTTGAGTGAGTTTCTTAAACAGCGGCCGCGCGATCGTTCCGTGATGAGAACGCTCCTGCAGTGGTGGACCGCGCAGGATCAGCCGGGAGCGATTACGGCTGCGATCGAGTTGATCGATCGTCATCCCGATCTCGCGGCGACGATCACGAACCAGCTCGTCTTCGCCGTGCCGAGCCCCGATGCATTGCTGGAGGTGTTCCCCGAGTCATCGTCGGATCGTCTCGCCGGCCAGGTGCTCCGCACCCGCATCGTGGCGACGCTGGGCGCATTCGGCGAGGCGTGGCAACTGATGGAGCAGGCGGCTGAACGATGGCCCGATGAGCCGATCGTGTTCTGGCTGCGCATGGAGTTGGCGACGCTGCTGGAGGAACCGCTTCTGCTCCGCCGCGCAATGGATGAGGCCGACCGATTCGATCACCCCTGGACGTGGTCGGTGGCGTCCCAGGCGAGCCGGGCGCTTTCCATGCCGGCAGAAGCGATCGAAGCATCCCAGCGGGCGATGGCGATTATGGAGGACTCCGATGACGATGCCTGGCCGGATGACTTCCGCCGGGCGGTGATGGTGGAGTACGCCAAGGCGTGCGCGGCCTATGCCGAGGTGCAAGTTCGTCGCTCGGAGCAGCGAGCGTGGGGACAACTCGCCGCCGATGCCAGCCGCGCTGCGCTCGAGGATGATCCGGGTTACGAACCGGCCTACGAGGTCTTGTTCCTGCTCTACGGGCCGGATGGAATGTTGAGCGATGGCCAGACCTTCATGGAACTGGGGCGGCAACTCTATGAGCAGGATTCGGAAAGCCCGCTCTACGATCGCTACGTCGCGCGGCAGGAACTCAATCAGCGGCGGTACGACCAGGCCCTCGAACGGCTGCTCAAGGTCTACGAGAATGACCCCAGCGACGTGCAGGCCTTGCAGCTTGCGCTTTCGGCGTGGGAAGTGCGCGACCGGCTCGACGCCGCCATCGAATGGCTCAACGACCAACGACGCAAGCGGCCGGGTGATCCGATCCTGCTGGAACACTGGGTCGGCGCCATGGCTCGCGCCAATCGTGCTGCGGAGGCGATTGATGCGCTGGAGGACATCATTCAACGCAAGCCGGATCATATCACCGCCCGGCGACTCATTGAATCGCTGTACCGCGCGACCGGACAAATCGACCGGGCGTTTCGTTACGGGGAGGAGCGGCTGACGACTCGCCCGAAGGGGCCGCGCCGTGAAACGGAACTGGCAGCGCTCTACGCCGGTATGGGCATGCACGCCCGCGCGAAAGAACATCTCACCTGGCTGGCGGAACATGCTGCCGACACCGCGCCGGATCAACTCATCACGGCGGTGGCGATCATCGCCCGGGTCGATGGGGCCGATGAGGCGCTGGACCGGCTCGCCATCGAACTGGTTGAAGCGCTCGCGATGCGTCAGGCGGAAGCGCCGCTTCAGGTGTACGCGATTGCCATGCGAGCGCTTTCACGGCGTGATGAGGTTGCGGAGACGCGGTTCGATCAGATCGCGCGGGCCGCAGCTCGATACGCGCAGTCGACCGCTGGCGAGCAGGCCCCCATCGTCTGGCGCGACCTCGCGCAGTCGCTGATGGAGGATGGACACGCCGAAGCCGCTGCGACCGCGCTCCGGGCCCGCCTTCGTGAGGATGGATCGCTTCCGGACGATGCATTCGCGTTTCTGACCTCGCTCGTCTTCGTCGCCGATGCGCTTGTTCCCGAAGAGCGCAGGCAGGTCGAGCGAACCATTCAACTCATTGATGATCTCGATGCGGCGAATCAACTGCCCGGCATGGTGTTTCTCGAAGGCGAACCGACCCGCGCGAAAGTGTTCTTTCACGCCAGCCAGTTTTTCAATCTGCTCGGCAACGAGTCCGGCACGCTGCGATTGCTTGAGGAAGCCGTCGACGCCGACCCGACCCATGCGATGGCGAAGAACAATCTCGGCTACGGCCGGCTTATCAACGGACAACTCGATGAGCGGACCATCCACCTGATCGAACGGGCGTACGAACTCGATCCCGATAGCGGCAGCATCCGCGATACCATCGGCTGGCTTCGGTACAAGCAGGGGCAACTGGAGGATGAGGGCCCCGATGAAGGCGAGCATCAGCCCGGCGCCTTGACGCTCCTTGAAGCCGCATTAGATGCCATGAGCGATGACCCGAGCGCGGAGGTGCATGATCACCTCGGCGATGTGCTCTGGCGTCTCGGCCGTGAAGATGAAGCGCTCGAACAGTGGCGCGCCGGGCTCGCCCTCCTGAATGAGCCGGCATTCCGCACCCGTCTCATCGGGCAGTTTGAAGCGATTCAGACGCGAGGGTGGGGGGTCCTCGTGAAGCCGCCGGAAGAGATGTATGATGAACTTTACGGCGAATTGCACGAACGACTGCGCGGGAAGGTCGACGCCGTGGAAGCCGGCCGCCCGCCGGAGATCGCGCCGATTCTCGCGGAGCGGTCTACGCAACCCTGATCGATGAACACAGCAAGTACCGCCCGGTCAAAGCCGGTGCGGAGGGAGTGATGAACGATGGCAGGTCATAGTAAATGGGCGAACATCAAACACCGCAAGGCGCGCCAGGATGCCGTGAAGGGCAAGATGTGGTCCAAGTGCAGCCGCGCGATCATCATCGCCGCAAAGAACGGCGGCGGCGATCCGGAAATGAACCTGACTCTCCGCTACGCGATCGAAGACGCCAAAGCGGCGAACATGCCCAAGGACAATATCGAGAAGGCCATCAAAAAGGGCTCAGGCGAACTCGACTCCGGCGAGAGCTACCAGGAAATCCGTTACGAGGGCTACGGGCCCGGCGGCGTGGCGGTCATCGTCGACTGCCTCACCGACAACGTGAACCGCACCGCCCCCGAAATGCGCAAGATCTTTGAAAAGGGTGGGGGCAACCTCGGCAAGCCCGGCGCGGTCGCCTTCGGCTTTGCCCCCAAGGGCGTCATCGTCATCGAAGCAGACAAGGTCGAAGAGGAGAAGCTCATGGAGATCGTCCTCGAAGCCGGCGCGGAGGATGTCGCTGACTCCGGCGGAGCGTGGGAAGTCACCTGCGAGCCGACGAACTTCATCCCCGTTCGTCAGGCGCTCGAGAAGGCCGGCATCACACCGGACTCTGCGGAACTCACCATGATCCCGGCAAACACGATTGAATGCGATGAAGAACTCGCGGGCAAAGTCATGCGCCTGGTCGACACGCTGGAAGATCACGATGACGTGCAGAACGTCTACCACAACGCGGAGATCGACGATGAGGTGATGGCCAAGCTGGCGTGAGTTGAGCCGTCAGTCGGAGCCCGCCGCGTTGCACGATGGCCGCAGATGGCCGCATCAGTGCGGCGGATAACAGAGCGTTCCCCAGTCCTCATCCTTGCCGTGATCAATGATGATGAGCAGGATCGCCGGCAGCAGATGACCGAGCATGACATTGCACCGCCGCAGACTTGAGCGGTTGAGCGCGCCGCCAGCGGTCGCTGCACCGTGCATGATCTGGCACCGCATCAGATAGATCCGATTGAGCAGTCGCCAGAGGACCGGCGCAAAGCGCTGATCAAGGTAGCACTGGCGGACATCGAAGACGGCTTTCTTTGAGCGGCGGGCGCGAGCATCGCCCGGCTCTTCCCAGTAGTGCTTTGCAAGAAACTCATCATCCATGATCGACATCACCAGCCGCTTGTGATCGTGCAGGACGGTGACGATGCGGCCGTCGGAGTCAAGTTCAAGCAGGCGATCGGCGAAGTCGGAAAGAGTCTGCCGATTCGGAGCCGGCTCTCTTCGCTCATCGTTCCACCGGCCGTACAGACTGTTCAGAGCGATCCAGCGGTAGATCAGCGCATCATCGTCGTGCATGGATTCGGATATTTCGACGCGCTGCATCCACGAACAGCAGCGGTGGATGCGGATCGCGGTGGGGTGATCCCGGCGGGCGGCCTGGAGCTCCTCCTTGAACGGCTTCCACCGGCGGCGCAGATCACGAACGGTCCAGACAACAGTCGACTCGGTCATGCGGCACATGGTAGCAGGGGCGTGCGGCGCCGCCTGCATCGGATTTGGTATCGTAGTTGGTTGACGCGGGCGTAAGATTCACGGCGGAAATGACGAGGGGCACGAGGAGCGACATATGGGGATCACTGAGAAACAGACCAATTGGTCTT
>RECV01000220.1 GCA_007693845.1 Phycisphaerales bacterium | reverse complement strand
ATCGGACAGATAGAGTGCGATGTACGCCACCAGCAGCATCCAGACCGTGTTGTAGAGGCGCAGGCCCCCGATCCACGGCGCATTCCACGCCATGATCAGCGCGATTGCCATGACGATCTTCGGCAGAACGCGCGGCAGAATGGCGGTGACATCGAGCAGCGTCGCCAGGCGACCACGAAATCGCGCGATTGTGTAAGCGATGAACCCGCCGAGCCCGGCGCAGATCGTTGCAGCAGAAAGACTGAGCCAGAGACTGGTCCATAAAGCACCCAGACCGCGCGACCCCGGTGTGAGGAGTTCCCGGTAATGCCGCCAGGTCAATTCCGGCGTGCCCGCGGCCCATCGGTCGACGACACTGCTGAGCAGCATGGCCAGGTACGGGAGCAGGACCGTCAGCAGAAAAATGAAGACAAGGCCCGTCCAGATCAACACGTGCCCCATCGGGCTCAGCGTGTGTTCGAGCGCTTGCGTGGTTCGTCCCGAGGATTGCTGACTTCGCCGCAGAAGTCGCTGGTTGATCAGCAGGGTCAGGATTGCGACGAACAGCAGGAGCGAAGAGAGCGCGGTCGCCAGCGGGAAGTCAACGGGCCAACTGGTGACGAGCGCGTAGATCTCGGCGGGGAGCAGTGGCAGATTGGCGCGCGGCCCCATGATCGCCGGCACGCCGAAGTTGGAGATGGCGTCGAGAAAAACGAGCAGCCCGGCGTTGAGGAGCGCCGGGCGCAGGAGCGGCAGCAGAATGAAACGAAACTGCTCAAAACGAGAAGCGCCGAGCATCGCCGCAGCGTGTTCAAGTCGGGTCGGCGTGGCGCGCAGGGTCGCTTCGACCGCCAGCGTGATATAGCCGAACGATGAGATCGCCATCACGAACGTCACGCCCCAGAAGCTGAAGAACAGCGAGCGCAGCCATTCCGGCACACCGCCGAGCATGGAGTCGCCGAACCCGCCCGGCAACATGAGCAGGGTGTACGACAGAGCGAAGACGTACGGCGGGGTCATGATCGGCACGAGAAACATCAAGCGCGCGATCGCCTTGCCGCGCAGATTCGTCCGCGCGAGCACGTATCCGCACGGCACGCCAAGCAGCCACGCCAGGGCGGTCGTCGCGCCAGCCCAGCGGACAGAGTTCCAGAGCATCTCGGGCACGCCGTCGGTCGTGAGAATGCGCAGGTAAGCACCGAACGGCCCGGAGAAATCGCCCGCGAGCGCTTCAGGGAAAATGCTCTGCACGATGAGCAGCGCGACCGGATACGCGACCAGGACGATCAATACCGCCAGACCGACCAACAGCGGCCAGCGATTGAGTTGACGAGCCGGCCAGAACTTCACGGCAAGGTCTCCCGCGTCGGCGTCCGGGCCGGATCGGGGCGTGGCGGAATGACCGCGCGCTCAATCTCGTACTGAAACCGCCTCAGGATCGTCCGCTGGTGCGCCATGGCTTCATCCATGTCAGCAATCAGTTCGCGTGACAACGGTGTTCCGGCACGCACATCGCTCACGGCGATATCAGTCCGTGCGGGAAGCAGGTGTCGTGTGGCGATCTCTGTCTGCGCTGATTCATCGAAATAGAAATCCACGAATGACTTCGCAAGTTCCGGCACGCGGGTGGTCGACAGGATCGCGATCGGGCGCCGGACGAGCGCTGCGCCGGAATCCGGAAAGTGCATCACGATCGGCTCGCCGCGCGCGATCTCACGGAAGATCAGGTAATCCACCGCGCCGAACACCGCGTTGTGTGAACCGATGAGCAGATTGGTGATGGCCTGACTGTTCGCGCCGGCGATTTCAAGTCCCTGCGAGCGTGCCGCACTGAAGTCTGCCCATCCCTGATCGGCATGGGCGAGCAGATAGGTCAGCACAAAGTCTGCGCTCGATCCGGAACGTGAAGGCGCGGGCATGATTGCGCGGCCGGGAAAGCGGCCGGTGAAAAAGTCCGTCCACTCCAGCGAATCGTGATGGAAATCCGCATGCACCGCGATGCCGACGGCCGCGGCGGAAGTGGCGTGGTAGAAACCGTCCGGATCATGCCAGTCTTGAGTCGTCGTTTCGATGGCCGCCGGAACGTGGGCAAGCAGGCGGTTCTCGCGTTTGAGCCACTCCGCGCCGAACTGGCTGGCGAGGACGACCACATCCGCGCGCGGGTTGTATTTCTCCGCCTCCAGTTTGGCCATGATCTGCCCGGAAGTAGCGCTGAACAGCTCGATCCGTACGCCGGTCTCTTTCGAGAATGCTTCACAGACCGCTTCGGCCAGGCCGCGCGGACCGGCGGAATAGACGACCAGGACTTCATCATCGTCCATGGCATACCCGCAGCCGCATAACGCGATGAGTGCGGTGATGGAAAGGGCCGCTGCCGCCCGTGGCATCAACGCGCGAGAAAACACAGCGCCTCCGCAGAAAACGTGAGCGAAACCGCCTCGCCGGCACGGATCGGTTCCCGCGCGAGGCCGCGCCAGGAGACGCCTGCTTTATCGCGTGCGGTGACGTCGTACGTGCCGCCCAGATAACGTGCCTGGACGCAGACTGCATCGATGTTGACATGCCCGTTGTTGGTCGCGCTCATATCAACAACACGTGCGGGCGCATCACGATGCACGCGGTGAACGGCAATCGCCTCACGCCGCACCATGCACCGCCCACTCGGCTTTCGGGGCGAGACATTCACAGCCAGTTGCACCCCTCCAATGGCAACTCGCTCATCGCACGTTTCATATTCGAGTAGATTCGAAGTTCCCACGAACTGAGCGACGTATGCCGTCTGCGGCCGTGTGTAGATTTCCTGTGGCGAACCAATCTGCTCAATCACACCCTCGTTCATCACCGCGATCCGGTCCGCCATGGTCAACGCTTCGGTCTGATCGTGCGTGACGAAGATGGTCGTCATGTTCAGATCGCGAATCAGGTCGGAAAGTTCATCACGCAATTCTTCCCGCAGCCGGGCGTCCAACGCGCTGAGCGGTTCATCGAGGAGCAGAACGCGTGGTTCGACGACCATCGCGCGGGCGATGGCGACCCGCTGTTGTTGCCCGCCGGAGAGCTCCGCGGGATACCGCTTGGCGTACGCGCCCATTTGCACACGATCGAGTGCGCGATCCGTCCTTTCCTGGCGTTTGCTGCCGCGGATGCCGCGCATGCGCAATCCGAAGGCGACATTGTCGCGCACGTTCATGTGCGGCCAGAGCGAGAAGTCCTGAAAGACGAGCGCGAAGTGCCGCTTCTGCATCGGCAGGCGCACGCCACGCTTGGGGTCATCCATGGTCACGCCGTCGCAGGAAATGACGCCACGATCGACTTCGAGAATACCCGCGATCATGTTGAGCAGTGTGCTCTTGCCGCATCCGGACGGACCGAGCAAGGCAACGCACTCGCCACGGGTGAGCGATAGATCAATGCCACGCACGACCGTCGTCGTGCCGAACGATTTGTGCACCCCGTTGCACGCAAGGTAAGCCGGTTCGCCGACGGTGGGATCAGCGTTCGTCGCTGCTTTGGATGATGTGATCGTGGCGGACACAATACGCAACGTACGGCGAGTTTGTGTGCGCAGCGCATAGACTCTGTTCAGGTCACACGGTTCATGGTCCGGTGCAGATCGAGCGGGTGCGTGATCACCCTGAATCAATTCCAAACCAGAAGACGATGAGAATCTGACGAACGGTGAAGATACTTCTCACCTGCCTGCGCAATGTGCGCAGCCTTGGGCATCCCCACGATGAAGGCGATTCGGAGTCAATTCACATGAGCGGTCAATCTCGGTTTCATCGAATGTTCGCGTTCGTCCTGCTGGTGTGCTTGATTCTGGTGCAACCAGCGACGGCGACGGAACTGTACTACACGTTCCATGACGGTGAACGAGGCGGGCTCGCCCGACTGGTCATTGATTCCGAAACCGGCGAGGTCGGTTCGCACGATGTCCTCTTCGCGAGCGCCGATTGCCAGCACCCGCGCAAGCTCGCCATTACCGATTGTGGTCGATATGTCATCATGGCCAGTGAAGAGACCGGGCGGCACAATCTCTTCATCACGAATCTGCAGAACGATCCGCCGACGACCGAAACGCTGCGGTTTCTGACCGAGCCGGATGAGATCCGAACGTTCGGCACCAAGGCGATCATCGGCGGAAGTTCCGGCAACGTGATCACGGTCGATCTGGAAGAACCCACCATCCTCGCGCGCTGGAACGCTCGTAGTGATCTCTCGCCTTCCGGTCACAAGACGGAAGACCTGGTTGTATTGCCATGCGGCGAGCGGGCGATCATGTCGTTTCAGAAGGACAATCGCAGCGGGCGGCACCGGGGTAGTCGCATGGTGATCGTCACGTTGCCCGAGCTCGAAACGGTCGTTGATCTACCACTGCCCCGGAATCGGCCGGAGCTTCACTATCCCGATGTGCCACGTGAGCAGGGGCCGAACCCGGAAGTGATTCATCTCTCGCCGCAGACCAACACGTTCTTTGTGTCACTGGATTTGTACGGGGGTGCGGCTCTGGCGGATCTTGATGCGGTGTTGGAGGGTCGCTGGTCAAATCTGCGTTACGTGACGACCGCAGTGGATGAGTCGTGGGGCGATGCCTTTCCCGACCGATTCGTGCATTTCTCGCGCGATGGACGGGAATTCGTGCTGGCGCTCAATTCCGGTGAGGCGGGAGGGGGCGTTGTGATCGATCTGGAAAAGCGCGAAGTCATCGCGCGCGCTGAGATGCGGCACGGTCTGGAAACGCCGATTTATTTTGATCGTCTCGGCGTGGTGGTGGCGACTCCAGCCGGGAAGATGAAGCGGCGCGGCCCGGAGGGGCTCATTCGGACATTTCATCCGGGGAGAAATCTTCATCTGCTTGATGTATCGCAGCTCGCTTCCAAGGGCGAGATCAGTGTGGAAAAGCACGAAATGGAGCACTTGTTGTTTCGAACGGCACCGGTTGAATCCGGAACCGGGTCGCTTGTCTTGCTCATGATGGGGACAGACGTTCCAGATCAGATTGGTGTGTTTGATCTTGAGAAGCGCGAGTTTCGGACGGTTATCGCTGCGTACGGCGAGATCGCGCGGACCGCCGGTTCCCGGCGAACGAGCCGCTGAGCATGACCGTGTGGGCATCGGCACGCAATCTTCATGAAAGCATTGTCGAAGCTGGATAACGGTGGCGTACCTTTCCACCTTACTGACTGAGGGTCAGTCTCTTCTCACCGTAGTTCACTATTTTGGAGACAAGGAGTACAGGATGCAGAAAGCAATGATGATCGTAGCCGCAAGCGGCGCAATGGGTTTGGCCTCGGCGGCCATCGCGAGCGGCTTTTCGTTCAATTCGATCGGTCAGACGTATTTTGAGGATTTCAACAGCTACATGGGCACCGAAGCCAGCATGCCCGCTCACATGTTTGTGACGGGTGAAGACGGCGACGGCAACCAGTACCCCGGCAGCAGCTTCAATCCCTTCACCGGCGTGAGCAGTCTGACCGACACTTCAAGCCCGACGTGGGGCGAGGGGTTCACCGCGTTCACCAACGGCACCAGCGGCAATTCGTTCGGTATCCGCGAACGCGGCCAGACAGACCTTCGCGATTCCCGGCTGTTCTTTGAGTTCACGAACAACACCGGCCAGGAGATCACCGGCTTCAACGTCAGCTACGACGTGGAGGTCTGGTTCCACGGCCAGCGCGCGAATCGGATTCGGCTGAAGTACAACACCGACACGAGCGGTTTCAGCGACATTGATGATCTCGCTTCAACCGAGAATCCGCTCGGTGCAGGCGGAAGCGGCCAGTTCGTGGACGGTTCGCTTGCAGAGAACCGCGAAGAAGTGTCCATCTTCGTTGATCTCGTCGCGCTCGGCTTCGGCCCGCTGGCGGATGGTGAGACGGCGTTCTTCCGTTGGCAGTACTCCAACGCGGACGGTGACAGCGGAGCTCTTCGCAGCGGTCTCGCTCTGAACAACATCTCGATCACCGCGATTCCCGCGCCGGGTGCGTTCGCCCTGCTCGGCCTGGCGGGTCTTGTCGGTGCCGGCCGTCGTCGTAAGTAATGATCACCGAAGAAGTTTCGGTGATCGCATGACGGATTGAGAACGGATGAATGCACGCGGCCCCACGGGAACGCCCCGTGGGGCCGCACTGCATCAGTCCAAGAGGCCTAACGCGAATCGCATGAAAAATTCACAGGAACCTCGCGGAAGTTTCAAGGGTGGACGTTGAAATACGACTCCGTCGTCAAGAGACCTGCCCCGCGGCTTCCGGATAGCAGATGACTTACAAAGAAGGAAACAAGAACATGACAAGTGCAAGATTTACCCTGAGCATCGGTGCGATCAGCGCCCTGATGTTCACGGCGTCTTCCCTCGGTTCGGGGCTCATCCTCAACGAGTGGAATGCGGTCGGTAGCCAGAAGTGGCTCGGCAACCCGAGCGGCCCCAGTAGCGAATGCCCGAACCCCGAAGGACCGGCCGGCGAAGACTGCGCCGACAATGACGATACATTCTTCGGCCGCGTGCAAGGCAACGGCGGTAACTGGATTGAACTCGTCGTCACAGAGGACAACCTCGATATTCGTGGCTGGGAGTTCCGGTGGGCAGAAACCGGAAACCTTGATGGTGACGGCACCGACTATTGGTGGGGCAACGGCACCGTGCGGCACGGCATCATCTTCTTTTCCGAAGATGAACTCTGGTCCAACCTCCGTGCGGGCACGATCATCACCATCACCGAGGCGACCACCGACGAAGGCGGCCTCGACACCGACGTCACCTTCGATCCGTGCAACGGCGACTGGTGGATCAACGTCAACAGCTACGATAAGCAGTACATCACGACCGTGCACAATCGTCCCGATCGTCCGGACGGTTACTTCTCGGTCGACAATGACGACTGGCAAGGCCGGATTGTCAACGCCGGTGGAACACAAGTCTTCGGCCCAATCGGCGAAGCGGTGAGCGGCTGGGTCGGCGGCGGTATCAACAGCCGCGAGATCGGTGAGTTGATCGCTGACCCGTCACGCAATGTCAGCATTTCGGATTATGACGATGGCAGCGGCAGCACGTTCAACCAGCCGAACCGATGGACGACGACCGTCGGCTTCAACCCTCTGGTGGTCTGCCGCAAGTACCAGGACTTCAGCAACCTTCGCACGTGGACGTTCGATGAATGTCCCTGCAGCCGCGTCATTCTCAACGAATACAACGCCGTTCGCGAAGATCGATTCCTCAACGGTGGCGATGAGAACGGCGATGAAGATGGCGGTTTCGCGCAGGACACCTTCTTCGGCCGGGTCATGGGTAACGGCGGCAACTGGTTCGAACTGGTTGCAGTCGATGACGTCGACATGCGTGGCTGGGTGCTCGAGTGGGCGGAAGTGCGCGACGACACGGAGGGCCAGATCTTCCTGAGCGACGATCCCTTCTGGTCCGCTATCCCCGCCGGCACGATCATCACGTTCATCGAGAACACCACCTCCGAGGGCGGCCTCGATACGAACGTCGATTTCACGCTGCCCGGAGGCAACTGGATCAACATCAACACCTTCGACACGCAGTACGTCGAAACGACAACCAGCAATGTTTCAAGCCCGACCTGGGGCGAAGGATTCACCGCCTACACAAACGGTGAAACGGGTAACTCGTTCGGGATTCGTGAACGCGGTGAAACCGACCTTCAGGATTCACGTCTGTTCTACGAATTCATGAACAACACTGGCGACATCGTGGTCGGCTTCAACGTCAGCTACGATGTGGAATGCTGGTACCACGGCCAGCGAGCGAACCGGATTCGTCTGAAGTACAACAATGCCACTTCAGGATTCGGTTCGATCGATGACATTGTCTCTACCGACAACCCGCTCGGACCGGGCGGCCCCGGCGCGCCGGTCGACGGCTCACTGCCCGAAAACCGCGTCGAAGTCAGCGTGACGATCGACCTGGTCGACCTCGGTTTCGCCCCGATCGGCGTTGGGCAGACCAGCTTTCTGCGGTGGCAGTACTCCAATGCGGACGGTGACGGCGGCAACCCGCGCAGCGGGCTCGGTATTAACAATCTGGTGGTGGAGCCGATCCTCGCCGGCGGCGGGGTTGGCGCGAGCTACACCCAGAATTTCAACAACTACCTCGGGTCGGAAGCCACGCTTCCCGCCGAGATGTTCGTCACCGGTGAAGACGGCGATGGTAATGAATTCCCCGGCTCGTTTGATCCGTTTACTGGCGTGAGCAACATCAACAATGCGGATGAACTTGTTCCCGGCCAGTTCCGCACCAGCAATCGCGACTGGATGCTGACCATCTTCGATGATCAGGATGCGCTCGTTTACGGACCGGCGGGTCAGGGCGCTCCAGGTTGGACCGGTCGCGGCGTGAACACGCTGAACACCGGCATCCTCGAAGAGGATCCGCGCACCACCACGCTGCCCGGCAGCAACCACAACGAAAGCATCATGAGCACCTTCGGCGGGCCGAACATGTGGCCGACCTGCACCTCGCCGCAGCAGATCGTCACGCAGGATTTCACCGGCATCGTGCCGTGTGAAGATGATGTCGATCCGGTTGACCCCTGCCCGGCGGATCTCACGGGTGACGGTGTGGTCAACGTCTTCGATCTGTTGCTGCTGCTCGAGAGCTGGGGCACGTGCGCTGATCCGAGTAACTGCCCGGCCGACCTCAACAATGACGGCATCATCAACGTCTTCGACCTGCTCGAGCTTCTTGCGAATTGGGGCGCGTGCCCGTAACGGCAGCGGCCTCTGATTGCATATCGCATGCGGGATCGGCCGGTGAAAGTCGGCCGATCCCATTCAGTTCGCTTCAGACAGTTCATTCGCGTTTCGATCAGCAACAGAAAGGAATCGTTGTGAAACGACAATCACGTGAATCTGCGTTTACGATCGTGGAATTGATGGTCGTCATCGCGATCATCGCGCTCTTGATGGGCATCATGATGCCCGCGATGTCTTCGGTGATGCAGAATGCCAGGGCTGCCAAAAGTATGTCGAACCTTCGTCAATGGGGCATCGGCACCATGACCTACGCGAACATCAATCGCGAGACTCTGCCGTGGGAGGGACTCAAGAACGCCAACGAAATCGGTACGAATTTTCAGGAAACATCATGGTGGGCCAACGCCATTCCGCCTTTCGTCGGCGAACCGCCATATCAGGAACTGGCGGCTATGGCCACTTCCATGGGTGTTGATGTTCCGGTGCCTTCCAACAGCCAGAGCATCTTCGTCGATCCAGGTGCTGAGTTGAGCATCAACGCGCCGTGGAAGGTGAACAGCCCACAGACCGGTGAACAATTGCAGTTCTTTTTCTGCTATGTTCCAAACGCGCAGCTCAACAACACACGCGAAGAGCAGATCAAGCAGCGATTGCTGGATAGCGGCATGGGCAACAACCAGGCGAGCGCGCTCGCCAGCTTTCAGTCCAACATGCGTCTGCACATGATCTCAGATCCCGCGCGCACCGTCATCATGCTTGAGATGCGCACGGTTGATAGCGAGATTCCGACTAACGACCCGTTCCGCGGAAAGCAGCTCAGTCGACACCGCGCCGACTGGAAACGCTTCGCCGCTCGGCATTTCAAGGGTGGACACATGCTCTTCGCCGATGGCCGCGTTGAGCTGAAAACCAACCGCGAGGTGACCCGGCCGCGCGATGAGCAGGGTTTCATTATCCCCCCCGATGCGAACGGCAACTGGCCCAGCGACACCGATT
>RECV01000218.1 GCA_007693845.1 Phycisphaerales bacterium | reverse complement strand
AGTTCGTGCGTCGCCGCCGCGACGGTGGACTTGAGCAGATTGTGAATGGTCACCGAGCCGTCTTCATGCACCACATGCCCCGGCCGTTCGCCTTGCGCACAGAGATCGCGAATGCTCATGATCCCACCTGCATCGCTTTCGCGGTACCTCACCGTCGCCTTCAGCGTCTTGTGAACGCAATGCTCGCTCCACGTCTGCGCGAGCGTCTCCAGTTCGATCTCACGCGGTTCACGGCCAAGGTGTCGGTATTCCGCCTGAATCGCGCGCATTTCTTCGAGTGAGAGGAACAGGTGACCCTCGCGCGACAACTTTTCCAGTTGTGCATCGTCGAGATCACGGATCGGCACCTCGACAATGCTCAGTTCGTAAGCGTGGCCTTGCGGAAACGCTTCAGGGTGAAACGGCTCGGAGTAAATGCCGTGAATGACTGGGTTCGCAAGCGTTCGACCGGCAATTTCCCTGGCGGCGTTTGCATCCACGCCGTGAAAGTCGTACCGGCGACCGGTGCGGACCGCAACGTCGATGTCGAACATCGCGCGGATGGCCTTCACGACCGCATCGGCATCGGGGTCCATGACGCCCGGCAGCGGGTGCACTTCAATCGTCGCATCTGCGTTCGGCTCCTGCTGCTCGTTGATGATCGACTCTTCCACGATCGCGTCCGTGAGCAGTTCGCGCGCGATTCGCTCGAGCTGTTCCGGCTCGAGCGCCGCCTCAATCAGATAGATGCTGGCACTTTCAATGCGCGTCGGCTCCGGGGTCAGGCCGAGCGATCTGGCCTGGCGCAGCGCCGCTTCGCCGCGCGGATCGCGCTGGCCGGCTTGGGGGCGAACTTCGATACGATGAACGGCGGTCGAGAGCGTGGCGGTCATGGGCAGCATGATACCGGCCGAGTCAGCTCAACGCCGACACGCCAGCGACCCATCCCACCTGCGATGCCGCGCCTCATTCATCCAGCGTGAAACCGATCTTGATGGTGACCTGCCAGTGAGCGATTTTGCCGTCTTCGATATGACCTCGGGTTTCGGTGACCTCGAACCAGCGCAGATTGCGAAGCGTTCGGGAGGCGCGGTTGATGGCGTTGTGAACCGCATCCTCAATCCCCTTCTTCGACGAGCCGGTCAATTCGGTGACTTTGTAAACATGGTCGCTCATCGTGCCGTTCCTTTCGATTGACGTTGAAGTTCATGGTTCATCCACCACGGTAGCTAAGGAACGGATTTTTGCCCAGCCGACGTTATGATCAGTGGCAGTCCAGCCACATTCACCTTCCGAAAGGAACTGCCCATGCTCCTTGTGCCGGAAACACTGCTTGCCTATCAGGATGAGATGAAGGTCGCGTTGGAGGAAGGGCGTTACGAGGACGCCGCAAAGGTCGCGCCGAATCTCTCCGCCGGGCGTATCGCCCGCATTCTCCGCGAGTCGCCGAAGGGGTCGGCCGAACCGTGCCTGCTCGCGATGGACCCGGCACGGGCCGGTCGGGTGTTGGGACAACTGCCCCCCGACTACGCCGCGCAAGTCCTGATCGACATGGAAGACGGGGTCGCGGCGAAGCTGTTCAAGACGATCCCGCCGGACCATGCGGCGGACATCCTCGAAGACATGGATCAGCGCGAGGTGGACATCCTGCTCGCCGAGTCAGATGAAGAGTACCGCCGAGCGGTGACGGAGCTGAAGAACTACAAACACGGTACGGCCGGCAGCGTGATGATTCCGCACTACGTGGCGATCGAGCGCACCAAGTCCGTCGGTGAAACGATGGAGGCGCTTCTCGCCGCCCCGCCGCAGGTCGAACGAGCATCGTATGTCTACATCGTCGATGCTGATCGCAAGGTTCTCGGCGTCATTTCCGTCAAGGATCTGATGCGTTTTGACCCGAAGGAGAACGTCGAGAAGGTCATGACGCCGAATGTGGTGGCGGTGCATGTGGATGACGAAGCCATGCAGGCGGCGCGGCTGATTCGCCTCCGCCGTTTCACCATGCTGCCGGTCTTGAACGCTACCGACCAGATCGTTGGCGTGGTGACGTTTGATGACGCCATGGACATTTTCGCCGAAGACGTCGCCGAGCAGTTCTCACACTACGGTGCCGCATCCTCGGAGGAATCCTTCTTCACCCCGCCGCGAGCCGCGGTGAAGATGCGTCTGCCGTGGATGGCCGCCAACGTGTTTCTGAATCTCGGCGCGGTGGCGGTGATCACGGGATTTGAAGATACGATCGCCACCGTTGCGATTCTCGCGGCATTCCTGCCCATGATCACCGACATGGGTGGTAACGTCGGCATTCAGTCACTGTCCGTCGCCATCCGGTCGATCGCACTCGGGGAAGTGCGACTGCGCGACTACACCAAAGCGATTCGGAAGGAAGTGGCGATCGGTCTGTTCAACGGGCTGGCCCTCGGTCTTCTCTTCGCCTTGATCGCGTACATCTGGCAGGGCAACGCGTGGATCGGCGCACTCGCCGGTGTTGCGCTCGGCATCAACGTGCTCATTGCGGGCGTGGTGGGCGGCACGATGCCGTTCCTCATCAAGCGAATCGGCAAGGACCCCGCGATGATGACCGGGCCGGTCCTGACGACCATCACCGATATCACCGGCGTGTTCATCTACCTCGGGCTTTGCACGATCTTCCTCTCAAACCTGCTGGGCAACGGATAACCCACCTTGACACCCCCCATCCGGGCTGCAATTCGGGGGGTCAACTCCCGTCCCGGATGACTACAATAGAACTGGTTTATCCGCACTCACACCGAAAGAACGAGCACGAGGAGATCGATCCATGCCTCATTACTACCGACTCGGCGAGCTTCCCCCGAAGCGGCATATTCAGTTCCGACGTCCGGACGGCGCACTGTACTCCGAGGAAGTCTTCGGCACCGAAGGGTTCGTCGGCCCGACCTCCACGATGTACCACATTCACCCGCCGACGCAGGTTTCCGGCTGGAAGCCGATGTACGGCACAAAGCCGGAGTACGTTGAAACCGACGTGATGCGGATGCGGCACCTCAAGACCATGCCGCGCAAGCCCAAAGGCGATCCCATCACCGGCCGGGTGGTGTTGTTCGGCAATGCGGACTGTGAAATGGCCGTCTGCGTTCCCGAAGAGCCGATGAACTATCACTACAAGAATGCCATGGGAGATGAATGCATCTTCATTCACTTCGGCTCGGGGACGTGCTACACCAGCATGGGGACGCTCCCCTTCCGTGAGCGGGATTACATCATCATCCCCAAGGGCGTCGTGTACCGCATGGAATTCGACCCGCCAAAGAGCAAGGACGAACCACACCCGCGCTTTCTCGTGATCGAGACGGCGAACGGGTCGCACATCCTGCCCCCACCGCGATATGTTTCGAAGAAAACCAGCCAGTTCCTCGAACACGCGCCGTACTGCGAGCGAGATCTGCGTCTGCCCCAACTGCCGCTGACCTACGACGAGCGTGGTGAGTTTGAAGTGCGCATCAAGGCGCTCAACCAGGTGCACAGCTACATCTACGACTACCACCCGCTCGATATCGTTGGCTGGGACGGTTGCTACTACCCGTATATCTTCAACATTGACGATTTCAGCCCCATCGTCGGCAAACACCACATGCCGCCGCCGACGCACCAGACGTTTGAAGCACATAATTTCGTGATCTGCTCATTCTGTCCGCGGCCGTTGGATTTCCATCCCGAAGCAATCCCGGTGCCGTACAACCACTCGAATCTCGATTCGGATGAAGTGTTGTACTACGTGGCGGGTGACTACAAGGCGAGAAAGGGCATCGAAGTCGGCTCGATCACCGCCCACCCCCAGGGCATCCCGCACGGCCCGCATCCGGGTACGGTCGAGAAGTCACTCGGCAAGAGTTACACGAACGAGTTGGCGGTGATGTGTGATACCTTCCGGCCGCTCTATCCAACCAAGGAAGCGCTCGAAATGGATGACCCGCACTACCCCGACAGTTGGAAGGGTGAGCACTTCCCCGAAAGTCTCGGCGGACAGCACCAGGTGAACGGCCAACACAAGAGCGCGCAGGACAAGGCCGAAGAAGCCCGTCTCGCATCGAACACCGCTTTCGATACGAGCGGCTAGTCCGAAGATTGGAAGGCCACGTAGAATCAATGGCGCCAACGCTGCGCCTGATCAAGGAGTCTGTTGAATTGATGTACACTCGAACACAAACGCAAATCGGCCTGACGGGATTGGCCACGGCGGCGATACTGCTGCTGTCCGGTTGTGGTGATCCGGAAGTTCAATCAGCCAACGGGACCGAGAACGATGTCACCACAAGCGGCGGATACGACACGGACCTGCCGATCTTCGGTGGGGGCGAGCCGCCGCGTGTCGAAGATGTCCAGCCGGTTCGAGGGGAACGTTCCTCCGCTGCCAGCAACCCACCGGGCTGGCCGGCCGTCGAAGTCGAACCCGCCCGACTCCAACTCGGCGTTCTCGATCCGGATGAAGGCGGCCGCGGCATGGTGCGCCTGCACAACGTCGGCGATCAGCAACTGCAGATCGCCAGCACGCGAGCGAGTTGCGGCTGCGCCGTTTCCGACTCGCTCGAGGGACAGAGCATCGCACCCGGCGAATTCCTCGAGTTCGAAATGGGCATGAACCCCCGCGGCGGGCTCGGCCAACGGCAGGAACGACTTGGAATCATCTTTGACGGCTACGACCAGTTCGTTGATGTCTTCGTCGAAGCGGAGTTCTCCCGCGCGGTTCAGATCAGCCCGCCCTTCCTCACGGCGGTCCAGAACATGACCGGTTCCGTGACACTTGAGTCCCGCGACGGCCGCCCGTTTCGAGTCCTCTCGGTTCAGGGGAAATCCCCCGTCTCCGCGACGAATCAGCCACCGGATGAACCGAGCACGCGTCACGAAATTCGCTGGGACATTGCGGAGGAAGATGAAACCAACACAGTGCCGTGGTTCTGGGTCGTGGAAACCGATCACCCGGAGGCCCCGGTGATCGATGCGCGCATTCGCCACATGAGCACGCGGCCCGACCGGCCTCAGGGGCGGCCGTGGGTTCCGCACGACCAGCGCTTCCTGATCGATCGCGTCAGCAACGGCGATACGTTTCTCGTGCGCACCGGAGTCGAGTTCCACGGCGGACAGACGCCTCAGCCGAACACGATGGCCGCCACCACGCACTCCGATCGGCTCGAGGTTGAACTGGTCGATGTGGAGCGTGATGATCAGCACGTCTACGGCATCTTCAAGATCACCGTGCAGGAAGGCGAGACCGGCCTGTTTTACGAGTCGTTCTCTTTCCGCATTGCGGGCTTCGAGAATGAGGTCCGGCTGATCGGCCTGATCGACGACGAGTCATGACGAGGCCGGGCAATACGCCGCCCTGCCTTGTCTACATTGTCTACATTGCCCATCCTGACTCCCCGATCCGATTCGTCGGATCGGTTTTTTTCATCATTCCTGATGATTTTCACTTGCCGTGCGTCAATTTCGGTTCATCTTCTTACTGATACGGAGTACGAGACTTGTGCTGATGCAGACACCCCCCAAACAAATCCAGCTTTGCCGGGCAGCCGAAAACGCGCTGCTTGAGCCCCGCCGCCTTCGTCGCGGTCGGGTGGAGTGCGGGTGTATCTGTCTCTGTTGTTGCGGCTGCTGTTCTGAAGCACCGGCGACGCCCCAGCACATCCCAGTCTGATCCCAAATCTGATTCAAAGACTGTTGTTGATGCTGCCGCCGGTGCCAAGTACCGGCGGCTGTTTTTCACTTGATGCCTGATTGCACATGAACCCTCGGAGAGAAGAAAGGTCACGCCCCATGAAACCTCGGTACATTCTCGGATTTGTCATCCTGGCCGGAGCCGCGCTCGGTCTCGCAACCATTGCGAGCACCGGCCAATCCAAGGCCAGTACGGAACAGTCAGTTTCTTCATGGTCATCACTTTTGACCGCGGAAGAGCTTTACGACCAGCTGCTCGATCATCATTTGCTCGTCATCGATGTGCGCCCGCAGGATCAGTACGCCGAAGGACATATTCCCGGCGCGATCAACATTCCCGGCGTGGAATGGCGAACCCCCGGCGCCCGCCCCGGCGAAGGTGACAGCCAGTACATCTTCCGCGACAGCAACGACCAGATGGACATCGCACGCTACGAAGAACTGCTCAGTTCCTACGGCGTGCGGAACGACCATCGCATTGTCATCTACGGTCACCACGGCGGCACGGCCAACGGCTCCATCCCCGCCATGCTGCTCGACATGCTCGGCCACGATGATGTGGCATTCCTCGACGGCATCGGCGTCAACGAATGGCAGGGCTACGGCCTGTCACTCAGCACCGACGCCACCACCCTGCCCCGCAGCCGCTACCGCGTGGAGAGTGCGCGAACCGAGCGCATGTGGAACCTCGATGATGTCCTGAAGAATCTCGATAACGATGAAGTCGTCTTCCACGACACGCGCAGCATCGACGAGTTTGAAGGCACGAGCCTGCGTAATAACGCGTACGGCGGTCGCATCCCCGGCGCGCAACTGCTGGACTACGCCGCATTCTTCAAAGATGAATCCCACTGCACCGTTGATCCCCAGACAGCGAAGGCCAAACTGCTCGAAGCCGGTATCACGCCGGACAAGAAGGTCGTCCTCTACTGCCAGACCTCGACCCGCGTCAGTCTGCCTTACCTCATCATGAAAGATCTCGGCTACGAAAACATCATCGTCTACGATGCCAGTTGGCACGAGTACGGCAACCGCGATGACGTGCCGATTGAGAACAAGGTGCCACGCCGTCAGTAAACCTGCATCCTTTCGGAGCAGTTTCGTACGACTGCTCCTGCTCCTCCCAACAACCGTTCCGCTAACGCGGAGCGGTTGTTTGTTTGCGCGTTCAAACAGATTCACGAGCGGTGCACTCGAGCGAAAGCGTGTTACCAGCCGCAAGTCACATCATCACAGGGGTTCGATGCGGCGTTTGTGCGAGCGTGATCGTCACCGCACAAGTCGCTGCGCGCGATGCTGACGCACGCTGCCGCCTGAACCGCCGTGGCCGCCGCTCCTCGCTGCTTCACCGTGACCATTGATACCGTGGCCCGGAGTCCCGCCGTTGCCGCCGATCAACCGTGCGCGAACAGAGATGATGTTCACCGCGTCGTTCAGCAGGACATCGCCGCCATGGCCTCCATTGCCCGCGGGACCGGCACTCCCCCCGTGACCCCCGACCACGGCCGCGCCCGTCAGGTCGATCTGCGGCGAGTTGAGGATGACGCTGCCGCCGTCCTGCCCGTGTTCCAGGACGCCGTTTCGATCCTCGCCGTCGCCGGCCTGAATCGTGCCGTGAACAGTGATCGACGGCGCGGTGATCTCGATCGTCGCACCGCGCTCGCCGAGAAGTTCGCCCAGCACCACAACCTCTTCTTCAGCGATGATGTGCAGATCATCCGTGATGACGATGCTTTCGTGCTCCTCAACGATAAAGCTCGACGTGCGAACCTCTCCCGAGCGCGTTCCGACATCCGCCGTCTCGGGCGTTGTTGATGGAGTCGTGCAGGATACGAACGTGCCGCCCATCGCCAGCAGGATGATCGCGATGACGGCGCGTGACCGTATCCGAGAAAATGTCATGGTGATTCCCCTGTTGTAATGAGTCCCGAACGGTTCAAGATTACACCGGGCACCAACACCGGTCAATGCGGCATTCGCAGCCGCACCCGCCAATTCTTGCTCACACCACGTCTGTCTGGTCTCCAAACACCGAAACAATGCGGCCGACGGTGGCATCCGGCGACTGCAGCAGATCTGCTGATTCCCCGCTGCTGGTCATACGAGATCAACGGGCTAGACTAATGGCAGACTCTCCGGAGGTTCCCGTGTCTACATCGAATCTTTTGTCACTCGCCATGCTGGTAACGCCCGCGCGCCGGCTCCTCCTGGCTCGCGGATTTCTGT
Source organism: Phycisphaerales bacterium (assembly GCA_007693845.1). Classification (GTDB taxonomy): domain Bacteria; phylum Planctomycetota; class Phycisphaerae; order Phycisphaerales; family SM1A02; genus SKZB01. Next base: position 1,909 of record RECV01000218.1, on the reverse strand, counting down.
GCCTCTTTTCACTTCTGTCCTGTTCCGGAGCACGTCACTTGCGAAACTTTTCCAATTGGCACCAGATGCGCAGCGAGCTCGAACGCGTGAAGGAAACAGTCCGCCAGTGGTATTCCTTATCCTTCGCAGAGCGCCGCCAAATCAGACCGCTGGAAGATCTCAACATCTCGCTCAGGCCGATGGCGCTCGAAATGATGATCCTCTCCTATGCGGATATGCTCCTTTCTCATCAAAACACCCTCGAACTCATGAACGTCCGTGTCGCCGGTGCGCAACTCGCGTTGGCCGTTGAACTGCATCGACATCGGCACGGCATATATCCGGAATCACTCGATGAACTGGTGCCGGGTGAACTGGACACGTTGCCGCGCGATACGATCAATGAGGTGAACTTCGGCTATCGCCGAACGTTGAATGATCAGGGTGACCCGGACTATCTCCTCTACAGTTTCGGCGCGAACGGCATCGACAACGGCGGCACGCCGTGCGGCCGGTTTGGATACGCATGGTCCAGCGACGACCCGGATCAGCCGTGCGACTTCATCATTCAACTCGACCGGCAGCAGCAGCAGCAGTAGTAGTAGTAGTAGTCACGCTCACCCGCGCATCATCAGGAACGCCACGCCCGTCAGCGCGATCAACGCGCCCAGCACCGCCCGCCAGGTGATCCGTTCCTTCTCCAGCCACCTCGCAAAGGGCAGAATGAAGACCGGCGTCATCGCCATCAAAGTCGCTGCGACCCCCGCTTCCGTCCGCTCCACCGACACCATCGACAGCCACACGCCCCCCACCGGCCCGAAGACCACGCCGATGGCGATCATCATCAGCGCAAACGGCCACACGCTCTGAAAGAACGTCGTGCGCGGCTCCGGCAATCGCTCACTCTCCGGGCTGACCGCCATGCTCTCATCCATCGCAGCGCGTGATGACCGTGCATCGCCGCCGTGCTTCATGACGCGCAGAAAGAGCACGAACACGACGATGCCGATCACGCCGAAGATCATCCGCAGGAGCGTGACCGACCACGGATCGAGCGCGAGTTCGTGCGCCTGAGCGTGCAGCATCGCTTTCTTGGCGAGCACCACGCCCACCGCCTGTCCCAAACCCGCCAGCGCACCGAAAGCAATTCCCCTGCCGTACCGCGGCTCACGATGATGACGCGTGCGCCGGACCGCGGGGTTCTCCGGCCGCTCCAGCGCCACCCACGCCACGCCCGCCACCGTGATCGTCACGCCGAGAATCGCCAGCCAAGACAGCGGCTCATCCAGAACGGGCCACGCCATGATCGCCGTGGCCGGCGGCGCGAGCGTCATGAGCAGCGTCGACAACCGCGGCCCGACATCGACCAGCGCGGTAAAGAGCAACTGATCGCCAATCGCCAACCCGATCAGGCCGGACAACCCCAGCCAGAACCAGACTGCACGATCCACCTCCGGCAACCACAGACCGAAGACGAATCGATGCACCACCGCGAGCACGATCAACGCCGCGATCATGCGCAGCAGGTTGACCCACGTCGGCCCAACCCGCCGACCCGCCGCCGCGAAGGCGAGCGAGGTAAAGACCCAGCACATCGCCGCCCCGAGTGCCGCGAGTTCACCGAGGTTTTCAGAAATCAATGTCGCGGCAGTCGTCATGTGCGGAGCAAGATAACCGCGAAGCAGCACCGGCACAGGGCGAACTGCGAATGGCGATCAGAATCAATCAGAAACCGACCCCCACTGAATCAAGCTGGCAGACCAATTGCGCCGAATCCTGCCTTGCCGCATCACAACAACGTGATTCGGCCCGTGATGCGGCCCGCTACGCCGCCTTCGCCTGTTTCATCTCACTCGCCTGCACCGCCCCGCCGGCTGCGATCATCATGTACACCGGCAATGACCACGGCCCTTTCAATCCCTTCCGCGTC
>RECV01000169.1 GCA_007693845.1 Phycisphaerales bacterium | reverse complement strand
CCGTCCTCTGGGGGCCGCAGAACACCATCGGCGATCCGGGACACGGCACGTTCCTCACAACCAAGGGTGCCAAGTTCAATGCCCAACTGCACTTGCAGATGGGCATGTCTCCTGAGTCCTCCGCCTCTGCAATCATTCGTGACCCCGGATCACATTGGCAGATTGGAGAAACACTCTACGTAGGGTGGATCGGCACCGCTGATGTTCAGATCAAGCAGGGCGGCCGCGTCGACGCGATGCGAACGCTGATCGGAAACGCCCCACAGTCGACCGGTGAGTTGAACGTCCGAGATCCCGGCTCCACATTGAAGTGTGTCTTCCGCATTTCACTCGGCGAGGCCGGCGGCACGGGCTACTTCAACGTCAAGAACCAGGGATCAGCCGAGTCACTCAGCGGCCTCATCGCCGAAGGAACCGGCTCATTCGGCCATGCCACCGTCTCTGATCACGGCTCATCCTGGCATGTCGGCAATTCGCTCTTCATCGGCTTTCGGGGGAACGGGTGGCTCAACATCACCAACGGCGGCCATGTCACCAGCGAGTTCGGTCTCATCGGCTGGCTTCCCAACTCAATCGGGACTGTGTCCGTTGACGGCTCGGAGAGCGCCTGGAACATCGACGACTTCCTCTGGATCGGTCGGGCCGGAGTCCAGGCCGCGACCCTTGAACTGCTTGATGACGCTGTTGTAACCGCACCTGTCGTCACGATCTTTCCGATGGGAACGCTCGCCGGCCAGGGCACGCTCGACGGTAACGTCGTCTCGCAAGGACGAATTCACCTCGGTCCGCTCGCCGGATCCGCCAACACCAGTACCCTGACGATCACAGGCAATGCGAATCTGCTTGAGAACACCCTGGCCGTTCGGCTGGATCCCCAATCCCCGAAGAGCGATCGTCTGATCGTTGGGGGGAACGCCACGCTCGGCGGAACGCTCGAACTGTGGTCACTCCAAACCGGCACCTTCACCAAGGGCGACACGCTCCAGATCATCTCCGCCGAGTCGATCACCGGCACCTTCGATGAGATCGATCTGCCAGCGTCCTTCCCCGACGGCGCTGTTTCCCTGATCTACGAACAACAAAGTGTCTATGTCGTCTTTGGGACCGATGTTGCCGACGACCACGCCACAAACAGCGTGTTGAACTTGCTGAGTCTTCTCGGAGAATGGGGGCCGTGCTCAGGGTTCTGCCGCTGGGATCTCAACGGTGACGGCCAGGTGGGTATCACAGACCTGTTTATGCTCCTTGCGAACTGGTAGACCACTCTTCACGCTCCAGACATCCCTTGACAGACGTCGCCCGATCTGATCCGCGGCGGTAAGCTACGTCGCATGTCTGCAAATTCCGCCTCCTGTGATGTCGGCCTGATCGGCCTGGCCGTGATGGGCCAGAACCTTGCGCTCAATCTCGCCGACCACGGTCACCGCGTGGCCGTATACAACCGAACCGCGAGCGTGACCGAAGAGTTCGCGCAAAGCCGCGAGGCAAACATGCCCGGCGCGATCGTCGGATGTGAATCGCTTGAAGTATTCGTCAAAGCGCTGAAGTCGCCGCGCATCGTGATCGTACTTGTCAAAGCCGGCGCGCCGGTCGATGCGGTTTGTGAATCGCTCATTGAAGCCGGACTTCAACCGGAGGACATCGTCGTCGACGGCGGCAACAGTCTCTGGACCGACACCATCGCCCGCGAGAAAAACTACCGCGGCCGGCTGACTTTCTTCGGATCAGGCGTTTCCGGCGGCGAGTTGGGGGCGCGGTTCGGGCCCTCGCTGATGCCCGGGGGCGATCCCGATGCATGGTCGCGCCTCAAACCGATCTGGGAAGCGATTGCCGCCAAGGTGGATCCGAAAACCGGCAAGCCGCACGAGAACTACCAGGCGGGCAAGCCGATCACCGAAGGCGAACCCTGCACCGCGTACATCGGGCCGAACGGCGCAGGGCACTACGTCAAAATGGTGCACAACGGCATTGAGTACGCCGACATGCAACTCATCGCCGAGGCGTACCACCTATTGCGCGATATCGCGCAGCTCAAGCCGCCGGAGATCGCCGCGATCTTCGCCGAATGGAACTCGGGTGATCTGGACAGTTTTCTGATCGAGATCACCGCGGACATACTGCAGCAGCAGGATCCCGTTACGGGTCAGCCGCTGGTCGATGTCGTGCTCGATCGAGCGGGGCAGAAAGGCACCGGCCGGTGGACCGCGGAGAATGCGCTCGAACTCGGTGTGCCCGCCATGAGCATCGCCGAGGCGGTCTTCGCCCGCGCGATGAGCGCCATCAAGCCGGAACGCGAATCCGCAGCGCGGATTCTGGGCGATGATCACCAACCATCGGCTGATCATCGTGCGCCCGCAGACCGCGACACTTTCATCGCTGCTGTCCGTGATGCGCTGTATTGCTCGAAGCTCTGCGCCTACGCGCAGGGGTTTCAACTCATGGCCGCAGCGCAGCACGAATACGACTGGCAGTTCAACTTCGGCGAGATCGCGAAGATCTGGCGCGGCGGGTGCATCATTCGCGCCCGGTTCCTGCAGCGGATCACCGAAGCGTACGAGCGCGACCCGAAGCTCGCGAACCTGCTGCTTGATCCGCACTTTGCCGGCGAGGTCAAGGAGCGCGGCGAATCATGGCGTGAAGTGATCGCCACCGCTGTGCGCACCGGCGTGCCGACGCCCGCGTTCAGCTCCGCGCTCGCCTACTTCGACAGCTACCGCAGCGCGGTGCTGCCGGCCAACCTCATTCAGGCGCAGCGTGATTATTTCGGCGCGCACACCTACGAGCGCACCGATCAGCCCGCCGGCCAGTGGTACCACATCGACTGGCCGCACCCCGATCGACCGCAGGTGACTGTTCGGTAAGAGCTTTCTGGCAATCGGCACTGCACATGGGTGGGGCTGCAAACGGTCCCGCTTGCCGATACATTCCCGAGGATGAAACCGACATTCAGATCCGGCCGCAACATTGCGATCAAGGTCCCCGCCCACGAGTACGAGCGCACCGTCGCGTTTTACCGGGATGTGCTCGGCCTGGTCATGATCGAAGGCGACACCGACAGCGCGACCGCCACCACACGCTTCGCCTTCGGCGACAAGGTCCTCTGGATCGATCGCTTCGAAACCCTGAGCCAGTCGGAAACCTGGCTGGAAGTCACCACCGACGATCTCGACGCCGCTGCCCGATACTTCGCGGAGCACAACATCGTGCGCCGCGATGAAATCGAACACCTCCCGGACGGTTTCCACGGCTTCTGGATCGCCAGCCCGTGCAACGTGATCCATCTGGTCACCACATCATGACATGACACGGCGAACAGCCGCGCCGGATGCAGCAACGTCCGTCGCTCGATGTCGCTCGATCGGGTTCCTCGGCCTTACTTCGTATTTTTGCAAAAATACGAAGTATTGCGATCTGTCGACGCGCGGCGGAGCATCTGCCATGACCCGCTTCGTGCGATCGCGCTGCCCTTGTGGGGCCATAACCGTTGTGTGTGCTGCGCGGTTGTGCGGTTGCGCGGCGACAAGGCGTCCATCACAGAGGTTGCCGGAGGCCGCAGTTGCCGGATCCTGCGTAGGAGACGGCCGGCCGAGTTTGATGCTGATTCCCCAGCTTTTCCAGCGGCTTTAGCCAATCCCCGCGGCTGTGGCGACCTGTTCGGCCAGTTCACGTGCCGCCGCTTCGTTCGGCGCTTCGACGATCAGACGCACAATCGGTTCGGTATTGCTCGGGCGGAGATGCGCCCAGCGATCCGGCCAGTCGATGCGCACGCCGTCACGAGTGTCGACCCGCTGCTCGCTGAACGCATCGACCACCCGCGCGAGGATCGGCCCGACCGCATCGCGGCCGCCGACGGCGGCGAGATCCAGCTTGCGCTTGATCATGGCGTAGCGCGGCAGTTCGTCGATCAGTGAACTGACCGGACGATTCTTCGACGCCAGCAGGCCGAGCACGAGCGCCATCGCGCTCAAGCTGTCACGCACCCAGGTGATTTCGGGGCGGATCACGCCGCCGTTGCCTTCCCCGCCGATGATCGCGTTGTGTTGTTTCATCGCTTGCGCGACGTTCGCTTCGCCCACGGCCGTGCGGTGAACGGATGCGCCGGTATGGCGTTGGGCGAGATCGTCGATCATCCGACTGGTCGAGAGGTTCGCCGCCATCGCGCACGGCCCCCGCTCTTCGAGCGTTTGCCACGCGGACAGAACCAGCGTGTACTCTTCGCCGATGTACCGGCCGTTCTCATCGACAATGGCGAGGCGGTCCGCGTCGGGATCCTGCGCGAAACCACATGCAGCGTGTTCCACGGCGGTACGTTCAGCCAGTTCGGTCAAATTTTCCTCCGTCGGCTCGGGCGTATGCGCGAAGAGACCCGTCGGTTCAGCGTGCAAATGAACCAGTTCACATCCCAGTGCGTCGAGCAGCATGCGCGCCGCTGCCCCGCCTGCGCCATTGACCGAGTCGAGCACGACTTTGAACTTCTTCTTCCGAATCGGTTGCGGATCGATCGACCGCAGGACGCGCTCGACATGCTCTTGCATAGCGCGGTCATCGCGTGACGACGGCGGAATCGCTTCAGCGGGGAGGTACTCGAACTGCTTGCCGTGGAATCTTTTCAGCATGTGTTCGATCTGATCGGGGGGCGGAGCCACGCCGTCGGAATCGAGGCACTTGATGCCGTTCCATTCACTGGGATTGTGGGAAGCGGTGATGACCAGCCCGCCGGCGGCACGGTGCTTGTCGATCATCACACCCGCTGTGGGAGTCATGACAATGCCGAGATCAATGACGCGACAACCGACGGCGGCCAGACCGGCCTGAGCGGCGGCGCTGAGCATCTCTCCGGATGGTCGGGAGTCGCGCCCAAGGCAGACGATGGGATTGTCGCGGCCGGACTGCTCACGAAAGAAGCTGCCGCACGCCGCGGCGTATTCGGCCGCGACGACCGGCGTGAGGGTCTTGCCGACGATCCCCCGCATGCCGGAGACGGAAAGCATGAGCGGCGCGTCGGTCGGTGGCGGAACGGTCCTGGGCATGGTTGGCAGGATAGCAGTTGTCGTTCCCCAAGTGGCCGCTAGACTTTGGAGATTCGGCACGAGGATGCCGTTCCGGAAGAGGGGCACCGCCATGCATCAACCGCTGGAATCCCGGGCCGTGTTGCGAACGTACTGGTGGCAGTGGCTGATCGTCATTGTCCTCGCGGGCGTGCTCGCTGTGTACGCCTTCTACGTGCACGCCTTCTATCAGTTTGGCTTCCCGGGACTGTTTCTTGGCTGTTACTTTGCGCTGTGCCTGGCCTGGTTCCTTCTCGGACCGATGTTCTCGATGCACCGCCGTCAACTTCGCCGCATCTTCTGGAATCGCCTTCTCTCGCAGGAATGTGGGGCATGCGCCTACTGCGGCTACTCACTGGCCGGTCGCGAAGGCGCGTTGGTGTGTTCAGAATGCGGCTTGAAGGTGACCACCCGCCGCGCCCGGCCGCGGCTCCAGAAGTTCTTTGCAGATGCGAAAATGCGCGACTCCACTTTGCTTTTCACCACTCGATCGTGGCGGCGGTACGTCCGAACGGTCGCTGCGCTTTCCGTTTCGGCGTGGCTTGTCTTCGCGTGGGCCCTTTACCTGTTCACCATTGATCGGGCCTTGGCCGGGAGTCTCTTGTTCGGCGTAGCGCTGCTCGCCATCACGTTCACCTGGCTGGCGCCGTTCGTGTTTCGAACCAACGTGCCGCTGAGTTCGGCCTCGGCCGGGTAAGTTTCGCACGGGCCGGCTGGCCACCTTCCTTTCCCCTGCTCTTGTCAATCTGCTACGCTCACCACGCATGTACGAACTCTCCATCGAACGTGAATTCTGTGCAGCCCATGCGATTGTGATGCGTGGCGAGAGGGAACCGGTCCACGGGCATAACTGGCGTGTAACGGTCATCGTGGCCGGGGACACGCTCGACGCGGACGGTCTGCTCTGCGACTTCCACGAGATCGAACGCACGCTCGACACGATTCTCGCGCCCTGGCAGAACGCAAACCTGAACGAGTCCGAGCCGTTTGATGAGATCAACCCCACGGCGGAACTCATTGCGCGGGAAATCGGCGAGCGGATCCGGCGAACGTTACCGGACGGCGTGCAACTGTTGAGCGCAAGCGTGACCGAAGCGCCGGGCTGCCGCGCGACCTATCGTCCTGCACTGGACAGGTGAACGGCCGCACTGCCATTGGCGGCGAGCGGACGGCGGGGCGTACCCGGGTCAACCAAACGATGCAAAGCACATAACCGGCAGGGGTTCGCGCCGGTTCGTATTCTGAACGCGCGCATTGCGGCTTCCGGGGTGATCCTGTCGCGCCGGCGTGTCGATACACCGAACGATCGTTGTTCGATCGCTGGTGAGAGTCCAATCCTGCTGAACCGCGATGATGCGTCCGAGGCGTTCGTCCCGGCCGCGTTTGAGAAACGGGAATTGTCCATGCAACTGTCCGAGATTCTTCGCACCGCCCACGAACACAATGCTTCCGATATCCATCTGGTGAGCGGCCACGCGCCGATGATGCGCGTGAACACCGTGATGACGCCGATGGATTTTCCGGTCCTGACGCACGACAGCGTCAACGCGGCGCTGAAGGAGATGATCAACGAGGAGCAGCGTGCCCGGTACACCGAGACAAAGGACCTGGACTTCTCCTACGAAGTCAAGGATCTGTGCCGCTACCGTGTGAATGCCCACGTGCAGCGCGGCATGCCGGCACTGGCGATGCGTACCATCAAAAGCAAGGTCCCGCCGATGGAAGCGCTGACCCTGCCGGACGTGATCAGCCGCCTCACTTATCTGCCGCGCGGACTGGTGCTCGTGACGGGTGATACCGGTTCGGGTAAATCCACCACGCTCGCCGCCATGATCCAAGCGATGAACGAGCGCTACCGCAAGCACATTATCACTCTTGAGGATCCGGTCGAATATTCGTTTGTATCGAACAAGTGCCTGATCGAGCAGCGGGAGTTGGGTCAGGACATGCCGACCTTTTCCTCGGGCCTCAAGCACGCGCTGCGTCAGGACCCGGACATCGTGCTCGTCGGTGAAATGCGTGACCTGGAAACGACCGCGCTGGCGATGAGTGCGGCGGAAACGGGTCACCTGGTGCTCTCGACGCTGCACACGGTCAACGCCTCGCAGACGGTGGAACGGATCATCGACATGTATCCCGCGAATCAGCAGAATCAGATTCGCGCGATGCTCGGCAACACGCTTCAGGCGGTGATCTCGCAAACGCTGTTCCGGCGGATCGATAAGCCGGGCATGGTGCCCGCGGTCGAGGTCATGCTCTGCACGCCCGCGGTGCGCAACATCATCCGCGAAGCGCGAACGTTTGAAATTCCCAACGTGATCGACACGAACCGCCAGCTCGGCATGACCTCGCTGGACAACTCGATCGCGGAGCTGTTCTTCAACGGCTACATCAGTAAGGAAGATGCGATTGCGCAGGCGGCGTATCCGGAGAAACTCGAACGCCAGCTCGCGGCGTAGTTCATCCGGAATGCCAAGCCGCGTGAATCGAAGTGATGTGAGTGCACCTGCTGAAGCCATGACCCTGAACCGCTGAACATTCATCCCATGCCCCAGTACCGATTCCAAGCACGAAGCACCTCGTCCGGCCAGGTCCAGTCGGGCATTCTCGCGGCCGACAACGCCACGGCCGCCGCGTCGATGCTGCGCAATCAGGGGCATCACGTTCTGCAGCTCATCCCGATTCCGAGCACGCAGCAGAAGATCAACAAGACGCTCGCGGCCCTGAACTATTCATCCGGCCCGTCTCAGCACGACATTCTCGACTTCACGACGCAGCTCGCGGTGATGATCCGCGCGGGCATCAGTCTTCGCGCCGCGCTGGAGGGAATCTCCGATCAGGTGGTCAATCCCAAGTTTCGAAAGGTGCTGCTGGCGATCAAATCGGACATTGAATCCGGCAAGCAGTTTTCCGAGGCGATCACGAAGTACCCGAAGCTTTTCGGTCCGCTCTACGTGAACATGGTTCGCGCCTCGGAAATGTCCGGTTCGTTCGCAAAGATGCTGGACCGAATCGCTGGGTTCATTGCCCAGCAGCTCGAAACGCGCAAGATGGTCGTGGGCGCGAGCATCTATCCGGGGATTATCGGCACGATGGCGATTGCGGTCACGATCTTCCTGCTGAAGTTCGTGTTGCCGCGCTTTGCCGGGGTCTTTGCAGGCAAGGAAGAGGCGCTGCCGTGGTCCACCGCGTTTCTGCTGGACTTGTCCGCGTGGGTTGAAGTGTACTGGCTGGGCATACTGCTCGGCATGGCGGTCGCCGTTGTGGGTTTCGTCTCCTTCATCAAGATGACGGAAATCGGTCGTTTCTGGTGGGACAAGACCAAACTGACCGCGCCGATCTTCCGACGCATGTTCCGCGCGTTGTACGTCAGCCGATCGCTGCAAACGATGGGTGAACTGCTGAACGCCGGTGTGCCGATGCTGGACTCGCTGGCCATCACGGGCGACATTTCGGGCAACGTGATTTACAAGAAGATGTGGCGGAACGTGTACTCCTCCGTCAAGCAGGGCCGGAAAATTCAGTACCAACTGACCAGAACGAACCTCTTACCCAAGAGTGTGGTGCAAATGATTGCGGCGGGTGAGGAATCCGGTCGATTGGGAGAAGTGCTGGAAGAGATTTCCGAGTATTACGCCAAGGTTCTTCGTGACGCCATCAAGGCGGTCACCAGCATGATCGAGCCGATCATGATCGTCGTCATGGGTGCGGTCGTCGGCTTCATTGCCATGTCCATCATCCTGCCGATCTTCAAGATGAGTTCGATCGTCGGGTAACGGAAGGAGTCGGAGGCACATTGAGGTCACGTACCATGCGCTCGACTCGAATGCCCATCGCACGATCACATCACGACCGGCCACACCGGGGCGGTCGCCGACTTCGGCGATCAACACGGCGTCGCGGAATGACCCTGATCGAAACCGCGCTTGCGACGATTATTGTCGGCGTCGGCGTGCTCGCCATCATGGTCGCGCAGGAAGCGTTCCATCAGCAGAACATGTACTCCGTGCAATCCGCGACGGCCACGCGGCTGGGGAACGAGATTCGTGAATTGACGCTGAACATGCCCCGGCACGATCCCGTGACGGGCAACGCGTACTGGGGCGCCGAGCCGAATGAGACCACCCTGGATGACTTCAACGATCTCGATGACTTCGACGGCTTGATCTTCTCCGCCGAGCTCGGCAACGGCCCGATCAACTCGCGGCGCGAGGTCATCCCCAACATGAACGGCTGGGCGCAAACCGTGCTCGTGGACATGGTCAATTCGTCCAACATCAACGAGTACTATCCCGTCCCCGAGGATCCGGAAGATTATCCCGAAGATTACCTGATGCGCGTGACGGTGATCGTCACGTATCAGGGATCGACGGATCCGGAACCACATGAAATCACACGCGTGTCATGGATTTCGGCCAATTGAAGTGCAGGGTCCATCACGTGTTCGGGAGGCCATGAGGAGCGAAACCATGCAATTCCCATTAGGACGACTTTTTGGGCGGGCCCCTTCGGGAGTCGCCGTTCATCGACGCCGGGGCGTCTCGTCCGTTCTGGCCATGATGTTCCTGGTGATCTTCGGTTCACTCGCCGCCGCCATGGCGGTGGTTGCGCAGGGCAACATGCGTTCGGCCCAGGCCGGGATGCAGGTCTCTCGCGCGATGAGCGCGGCGGAGACCGGCCTGGTCTTCGGCGCGCTGCGACTGGAACGCGCGGCGGAGCAATTCGTCGTTGATCGGGGCGTGATCGACGAAGATTTCGCCGAGCGATTGTGGAACGGCGGTCCCTATCTGCCGCAGCACGGATCGGTGGAGAGTCCCGGTGGATCGGGCTACGGCATCGTGAACGCGCTTGAGGACAAGCACCTGCAGGATGAACACACGATCATCGCCGACCCGGGGGATCAACTGCTGCCTTCCATCAACGAGTTCGGAACGTTGCGGACGCGCCCGATCGCGCTCGACGCCGATGAAAACAGCGTGCCGCTTCCCGGCGCGCCGCACTTCCGACTCAAGTATGAGATTCTGACCGATGGCAACGTGCGGGTGACCAGTCAGGGAGTCGACGGTGACATTCGCCGAACCCTGCAGATGGACTTCTCCATCGTGAAGCGCATCGAGTATGCCGTCATCAGCCCGAACCGCATCATGATCGGCAAGAACGTGCTCGTCGAAGGACCGATCGGTTCGCTGTACGGCACGAAGCCGGGTGAACTGGGTTCACCAAACAGTCATCCGCTGCGCATGCACAGTGATTTCTACCACCTCAATCCTTCGCTGGACAATCAGCTCGATCAGTTTTTCGAAGCGGTCACGCAGTACGATGTCGATGGCGACGGCCGACTGCGCCCCCACCATCCGGTGGAGGGAGCAGGCGTGGCAAGTCTCGGCGTCTCGGACATGACCGGTGACGGGTACGTGGATGAGTTTGATCTGTTCCTGGCTCACTACGGCAACGGTCCGGAAGTCGTTTACGACGCCGACCTTGCCGGCGGCAGTGCGAACTTCTCCGACGATCCGCAATTGGGGCGCCTGATTGATCTGGCGATTCCCGACCGTGACGGTGATGGTGAGATCACCTACCGTGACACGCTTCTGGGATACAAAGACGGCAAGTTGAACGTACTGGACCGTTACGCCAAGGTGCGCGGACATCTCATGTTCGCCATCACGCGTGACGAGTGGGAATCCGCGCACAACGGTTTCAGCTACCAGGAAGTCGTCCAGGGGCCGATCCGTCCTGGGCCGGACCAGGTGCCGGTGCGATTCGGCGTTGGGCCGGACGAACTGCGCGAAATCACCACGGACATGTTCAACGACAGCCACTCGTGGTTCCGCAACAAGGCGATGGGCGGACTGGACTTCGAAGGGCAGGTCCAGGCCCAGGGCGGCACGGTGCCTTCGTCAGAGACAATCTGGGAAGGCGTCCCCTACGGCTCGCCCGCACCCTATGACTACTTTGAGCGGCCCGTGTACGAGAACATGACGTTCACCGATGTCCTCATTCCGAAGGGCACGAACGCGCTGTTCAAGAACTGCACCTTCATCGGTGTGACGTACATTGAAACCGCGACTGAGAACGGACACGCGAACTGGAACGTGGCTGGATCACTCGAGCCGCATCCGACCAATCCGAACATCTACGTCCCCCGCTTCCCGGACCTTCACGCCGAGTATGAAGGCGTCATCGTGACCGACACGAAAACGCACTCCAACAACATTCGCTTCCACGACTGCACTTTTCTGGGGTCGATCTCCGGCGACCGACCACTGCATTACACCCACTGGCGGAACAAGGTTCAGATGACCGGCGAGACGCGGTTCTATCTTGATCCCGATGATGATGATCTGGCGCTACAGCCGGATGCCAGTAACCTGCAGTCCATTCTCAACTCGTTCAATCCGAACGATGTCGAGGAGATGGCCAAGAGTTCGATTCTGATGCCCGGCTGGTCGATGGACGTCGGCTCGTTCACCAGTGACCCGTTCGCCAGCCCGGAAGATACGCCGATCATCAAACTCCGCGGCACGATCGTGGCAGGGATTCTCGACATTCGCGGCAGCGCCGATGTGCACGGCACGTTGCTGATGACGTTCCGGCCCGAGAACGGCAAGCAACCGCTCATGTTCAACCCGAGTGATTGCTGGTCCTGCCTGGCCTCGTTCAGTACGACGATCGGCTACTTCGGGCCGGAGTTCGGCGATTACGAAGGGCTCGCCTTCGACGATGACGACTTTGACGGGTTCGGCGAGATTCGCCTGCGCTACGACCCGGATGCCAAACTGCCCGACGGCATTCCCTGGCCCATTCAGGTTGATGCCCTGCATCAAACCTACACCGAAGGGGGTGAAATGTGACACAGTCCCTCTCGTTCACGCGCGTCCGCCGACAGGTTCGTCGCGGCTTCAACCTGATCGAACTGCTCATCGCGCTAAGCATCACCGGTCTCCTGCTCGCCGCGACGATGGTGGCGCTGGACGCGTCCTACACCGCGTACCAGAAGACCACGCTCTCCGCCTCGACCCACAACATCAGCCGCATCACGATGGATCGCATTCTCACGCTGGTGCGCACCGGGGTGGACTTCGGCCCCAAGCCGGCGGACCCTAACACCACGCTGGTTCACAGCAACCTCATCGAGGTCATCACCGCCACCGGACAAGGCATCACCATCGAATGGGATGAAACCAATGAATCGCTGCTGCTTTCCACCTTTGATCCGGAAACGGGCAATATTCTCCAAACGTACCAGTTGCTCGACGGCGTGATCCCGAACGTTGATCCCGTCACCGGCGAGACCTACGCGCCGTTCACGCTGGAGTTTGAGCTCGGGCAAACCCTGCGACGCGCGACCGTTGATCTGACGATCGTGCCGCATGACAACCAGTCCGTCGAGATCGAACGCGGCGAGCCGTACCAGATTCGACTGGTCGGTTCCGCCATGCCGCGCGATGTCGCCTACGGCGCGAAATCGAAGTCGCCGCCGTAAACCGAATGAGTGATCGGTTCCGAACGATCGTCGGACGCTGGGCGTTTCGTCCTGTCGATACTCAGCGATCCAGGGTGACTTCGCCTTGATCGGCAAAGGAAATCCGCGGCCGCCGCACGCCGGTGTCGAAGAGGATTTCGGCGATGTACCCCGGTGTCACGTATTGCAGCGATCCGCGCAACTGGTACTTCGCATCACGGGGCAGGGCCTCTTCACCCCACCCGATCCGGGCAAACGGAATCACCGCGGGGAGCTCCATATCCGCTTCGGTCCGCGGCCCGAGCGTGCGCTGCGCGGCGCGGCGTCCCTCGTAAACCACCTGCCCGTCAATGCTCAGTTCGTAGGAAACCTCCAGCAACTGCAACGACTCGGCATTGGGGTTCCCCATGGCGAGTTGGAAGTTGAGCACGGTGCCGTCTGAAGTCGCTTCGATCTGCGCGACGTCCTGAACCCGCACCGACGGCGGCTGCAGCATGTTGCAGCCGGGCAACGCCGCCATCATGGTCAGCATGGCAATGATGAACCCAAGGGAGGACCGGGACCGTCGATGTGTCCCACCCGTGCAGAGAGGCGAATGAAATCCGATCATGCCGCGTACTTTACCGCCGGCCGATCTTTCAGTCGAGGAAGAGCCAGTTTTCGCTGCTTCCGGCCTGCGCGAGGACGATGTCGTCCAGATCGCCGAGGCGTTCGGAGTACTGGTGCCAGATCACGGACATGCCCGCGAGGATGAGCACCGACAGCCACGCCCCGAGCTCACCGAGAAAATATCGCCGAATCCGATAAAGCACCGCCACGCAGACCGCCACGGTCAGAAACTTGTAGACCCCCAGCACGATGGGCGAGCCGGTGGTCCGGATCAGGTACGCAGCGATCGGATTGGCCTCGATCATGCCGACCGAGCGGAGATGCGTCACGGTGATGATCAGATCGGCGGCACTGAGCAGGACGACGCCCGCCAGGAGCAGAACGACCCGGCGGTGACGCGCCAGATCGGCCGCCACCTCTCGGGGGCCGCGGGCATCCGGTGGTGGGGAAAGTAGGACCGAGTCGTTCACCATGGCAAGCCTCCAACCCTGGCCAAATCAACCTGAATTGAATCGGCGATTCAAGCGGCAGAATCAACCCAATCTTCCTAGCATTCATGACGACTTGACCGAATGCTCCGGCCTCGAACGACCGAGAATATAGGTTCGCCATGAAACTGATTCGCACGACCACCGCCCTTTGTTGCCTGATGATCGGATTCTGGTTGATCGGCCCGGCCGCCGGACAGCAGGATAATCCGGTCTATGTTGACGATTCCCCCCACGCCCGGGGTCAACTCGAGCGCGCCCTGGAGCAGATGGACGATAACCTCGGCGAAGCGGTCCGCCTCTTTCAGGAACTGCTCGATGAGTCCGCGTTCCGGGTCGTCCCCCGCGCCGACGGCCGGCCGGGTGAGTTCATCGCCATCCGCCGCGGCGTGCTGCAACTGCTGCAAAGCGATCCCGCCTTGCTTGAGCGGTACCGCACCATCGAAACGCCGCGGGCCGAGCGCCTGCGGGAGGCGGGCGCGTTCGAGCAACTCGTGGCGACGCGCGTCCTTACCGCTCCCGGTCTGGACGCGCTGCTCACGCTCGCCCAACGCGCGGTGGAACGGGCGCACTTTCGAACCGCACTCGAACTGCTCAAGGAAACGCGGGATCACCCCGACCTCAGCGATACGGATGCGCTTCACGCCTGGCATCTCACCGCCCTCGCGGCTCGACATCTGAATGACCGCGACACCGCGCAGCGAGCGCGCGATGCGCTGACGACCTTCGATCAGGCCGCCCTTCCCTTTCTCGAACAACTCGACCGTCTCGACGCGATCGAGACCGGCGGCCGTGACACCGGCGGCCTCACCATATTCGATCGCAGCACAACGGAGGATCTTTCCGCGCTCGTCTCGGAGAACATCTGGTCCATTCCGCTCGAAGAATCACTGCACAAGCGGCGAACGAATCAGGAGCGCAATGCCCGCCCGACATTTTCCCGCAACATCATTCCCAGCCGGGAAGATGGACATCTGCTGACGGCCACCGCGACCGTCACGCCGACCGCGGTCTACATCAGTCAGGGCCATCGCATTTCCGCGCACGATCGTCTGAGCGGTCAGCCGATCTGGGACGAACCGTTCACCGATCGACCCCGACTGACCATCGTGGACCGCGAAGATGAACTCCCGATGGACCTCAGTCTCGTTGCGGTCAGTCACGATGCCGTGGTCACTCTGACCGGCCACGCCTACAGCACGCAGCGTTCGAGCGATGGACGAATCATCTGCCTCGACAAACGAACCGGCGAAGAACGCTGGTCCCGGCGTCTGGACCGACTGGACGGGCAGGAGGAATTTGAAGGGCTCTTTCCGCACGGCATGCCGATCATTCACGACGGAACCGTGTATCTGGTGGCGCGCAAGGTCAGCGCGCAGTCCCTGTCGAGTTGCTACGTTCTCGCGTTTGATCTGGAAAGCGGGCAGATTCGCTGGCACCGGCACATCGTCTCGAGCGGCGCGATCCGCCGCGGGGTGCGCGCCTTTTCTGCGCTCAGCTACAAAGACGGCGCACTCTATGTGGCCAGTTCGATCGGCGCGGTTGCCAAACTCACTGCGCGGACCGGCGAGACGGTCTGGCTTCGCCGGCATTCGGTGCCCCTCATTCCGTCCGTTCAGGAACAGAACCGCCTGCCCTGGGAACTCAGCGCACCGGTGGTGACGCACGACCGCGTGATCGCGCTCATGCCCGGTCTGAGACAGATCAACGAGTACGACCGCGCGACCGGCGCGGTGCTGGCCAGCCACTCGACCACCGACTCCTCGCGCTGGGGCAGTCCGTCCTATCTGCTGTCGGATGATGAGCATCTCTACCTGATCGGACAGGATGTTCGCGCTTTTTCACTCGACGACATTGAGCAGACGGTGTGGATGTACCCGGAAGCGGGAAGCGGCCCGATCCGGCCGGGACAGCGGCCGGTGCGCGGCCGGGTGCAGTTGACCGCCGATGCGCTGCTCATTCCGACGGAGAAGGAACTGGTCATCTGTGATCGCCGATCGGGTGAGGTCATCAATCGGATTCTCATCGAGGAACCCGTCAACGCCGTTGCGGACGGCGCGCAACTGGTGGCGGCGACCGCCGATGAACTGCGGGTCTATATGTCGCTGGACCGGGCCGAGGAACTGTTGCGTGAACGGATTGCCGCTGACCCCGCCGATCCCACCCCCGCGGTTTCGCTCCTGCGGCTGGCCATACGCGAGCTTCGCCTGTCGCTCATTCTCGAAAGCGCACAACTTGCCCACCAGGCGATCGAACGAGCGCCGGGCGAGAAGGCCGTCCGGCAGAGGCAGGCCTTGTTCAGCATGCTGCTCGAAGTCGATCCCCGCGCCTGGGGCGGCGAGACACAGACTATTCACCAGTTCTTCGACCTCATGGCCGCGGTCGCGCAGAATAAGACCCAGCAGATCGCCTACCGGCTGGCGTACGGGGACTGGCTCGCGCAGGAAGAGCCCGAAGCCGCCATCACGCAGTACCAATCGATCCTCGAATCCGAGTCATTGCACGGCTACCACTGGCATGAAGACGACCGAAGCCGACCCGCGCGGGCATGGGCCACCGAACGCATCAGCGTGCTGATCGACCAGCATGGCAGCGGGATCTACCAAGATGCGGCCCGCCGCGGCGAAGCGGAATTCAACGCCCGCCGCGAGGCCTCACGCACCGAAATCTCAGGTCTGCTCGGCGTGGCGTGGCGATATCCCTTCGCTGAAGCGGCGGTCGATTCGCTGATCGAAGCGTCGCGCCGCATGGAGCGGCGGGGCGATCACGCCCGCAGTCTGGACATGCTGACCGCGCTGCTGCGCCTCACACCCTCGGACTCCGAGGTGACCCGGGAACGGCTCGAACGATACGTCGGGATGATCGTCGAACACGCCCTCGATCTCGGCCGCGACCGGGTAGCGCGCGAAGTGCTGGCGTTTGTCGCGGATCACTTCGACGATCCGGCGGTCCAGGTCCCGGGTGAATCGCCGGACGTGCGGCGCCGCGTCAATGAGTGGCGCCGAACGCTCGAGCAGGAACAGCAAGCCGTGACGCAGCGGCCTCGCCTCGGTTCACAGCGTGGAACCGCGGTCGCGCTCAACGGCACGCTGCTGCCGCGAGCTGAGGAGCCCCGGCAAACCACGCAGACGGCCGATCGCTTCGTCCTTCAGACCCCCCACGGTCTGGCAATGATGGCGGCTGATGACCTGACCAGAATCTGGAGTCGGTCATGGCGACAGATCTCTTCGAACGCCCTGCCGGAGACGATGGTTCAACTGGCCATCTCGGAACGCGAGTTCCTGCTGCAGACCATTGATCCGCAAGGCCTGAGCGAATTGATTTCACTTCATGCCGAGAGCGGCGAGGAACGATGGCGGTCACCATCGCGTGGCGCGTTGTTTCCCGAGTACGAACAACGTCTCGAACGATTGGACGGGCGCCGTCTCGTCGGCCCGGATGGGAAGCATTTCGAACCCCACGAAGTGATCGTTCGCGTTGGCGACGAATCGATCATCAAGTCACAACGACTCGGCGAGATCGCCGCACTGGATCGCCGTGACGGCACGGTGCGCTGGTCTCGCGCGACGCCCTTCGACCGCATCTTTCACGTGATGCAGCATGGCGACCGGGTCGTTCTCTCGGGTCTCGGCGAACGCCCTGGCGATGCGCCGCGCGGCACGATGATCCAGTCATACGATCTGCACGATGGCACCCCGCTCTCCGCCACGCCGCACACCATCGAAGAGTTCGGATCGGAAGATGTGCTCTGGCTCCAGCCGGGACTGAGCGGCACAGTAATCTTCGGCTCGCATGCCGGCGTGGGGTGTCTGGATTTGATCCGGGACGAAGTAATCTGGCAGATTGATGCCTACGACGCCAGCAGTGCCGTCAAGTCGGTTCAATCCGGCGGCATTGTGCTCCTGGTCACGGACGCCGGCACGAACCACCGGATTGATCCGCTGACCGGTGCGATCTCATCGCCGCTGCCGCGGCCGGAGACGATCGAAGACACGCGGCCTGCCCTGCTGGACTTGCGCATCGAAGCCGGAGCCATCCTCGTCCGGGAGCGGCAACGGTGGTATCGGCTCTCTCCCGACGGCGAGATACTCGGTGCCGATGCGGTGCGTGAGGACCGAAACTATCTCAGCACGCAGCGCGGCCACGACCGACGCCTGCTGATCAGCGCGCTCCAGCCGGTGCAGCGTCGTCACGATGAAGGCGCCGGATGGCGGACCCATCACCCCTACTGGATCTACATTGTCGATGAAAACGGCCGCCTGATGGACGAAACGATCGAACTGCCCCCACTCAACGAACCGGTGAGAAGTTCGGGACTCATCGATGGGTGGCTGCTGCTCTCGACCGAACAGCGCACGATCGCAGTGCCCTTCCCGCCCAACGATCCCCGGAATGATGTCAATTGAATCGGAATGGAAGGCACGTTTCCGCCGTTCGTGATCTCGCGCGATGCGCGGGCACGGGAAGCGGCCCCTTTCTCACGCAACGGGGTTGACTTCTCTTGCGAAGACGGTCCAATACCAGCCGCACGAAATTGATTCCGCAGTACGCAGTTATTTTGCTCACGGAGCAGCCCATCATGCTTCATACCATCGGCCACCGATTCGCTTCCCTTCGATCCGACACCGATGCGCGAACGCGCTCATCCCGGCCGCTCAGCGACCTGTCCGACCAGCCCTTCGCGGCTTTGCGCGATGAGTCCGCTGCCCTTTCCCCTCAACTCACCTGGGGCGATGAGGAAGATGAGGATGTCATCTTCTTCGGGGATGAGGAGGAGGAAGTCGACGACGACCTCGACGAGGACGAAGATGAGGACGAAGAAGACGACGACGATGAGGATGAGGACTTCTTCGACGATGATGAGCTCGACGAAGATGATGATGATGAAGAAGACGACGACGACGAAGACATCATTGATGATGAGGATGAAGACGAACTGATCGTTGATGATGACGAGGAAGATCTCGACCGCCTGATCGACGATGATGATGAAGACGAGATCATCTGATTCGCATCACGATTGCTGATTGCCAACTGGCGATGAACGTATCAGCGCACACGCGGGGCGGTCATCTTTTCCGTCACACCATTGAAAATGAACATCCAGAGGGCGCGCCGGGCGGCATTGCAGTTCATGTCGACGATTGTACCTTTGCTGCGCGTTCCGGCCGTCAATCTCACTCGTTGGAGTCGTGCGTACCGGCGGAGCGTTTATCGTCCGTCCGGGCGTTCTCACGTGCGCGGCCGTGCACGCCGATCGCTGTGGCGGACAGTGCATCACAGAGACGCATGACCGCCGGCACACTGGCGTAGGTGCGGCGAAGCTCGACGATCTTCTCGCTCATCGACGCGCCGTTGTCGCGGAACAGCCGGCGGAAGGCGACCTTCATCGCTTCGATGTGCGAGGCGTCGTAGCCGCGTCGGCTCATGGCGATGACGTTGATCGCGCGGACTTCGGCGGGATTGCCTTCGACGATCGTGAAGGGGGGAACGTCTTTGGTGATGCGCGCCAGGCCCCCGACGAACGCGCAGGAACCGACGGTGGCGAAGTGATGCACCCCCGCCCCGCCGCCAATGTTCGCGCCGTCCTCCACGCGGACATGGCCGGCGAGCATGACCTGGTTGGCGATGCAGATGTCGCTGCCGAGCGAGCAGTCGTGCGCGATGTGGGCCGCCACCATGATGAGGTTGTCACTGCCGAGGCGCGTGACCCCGCCGCCGTTGGCGGTGCCGCGATGAATGGTGACATGCTCGCGAATCTTGTTGCGGTCGCCGATGATGCAGGTGGCTTCTTCGCCCTTGAACTTCCGGTCCTGGGGATCGGAGCCGATGACGGAGAACGGGTAGATTTCGTTGTCCTCACCGATGGCGGTGTTCGCCTGCACAATGACGTGGTTGTGCAAAATGGTGCCGGCTCCGATGCGAACGTCCGGCCCGACCACGCAGTACGGGCCGATCTCAACAGAGTCGTGCACATCCGCGGTGGGATCGATAATGGCGGTCGGATGAATCGTCGTCATACTCATAAGCGGTCCGTCCCATTCCGTCGGCGAACTTACTCCTGCTCGGCATCAACCATCATGAATCGAATCTGAGCTTCTGCGGCCAGCTTCGCGCCGACGTAGGCGCGACACTTCATCGTCCCGGTTCGAGCTTTGGCCCGAATGGATTCAGCTTCAAGCACCAGCTGGTCGCCGGGAGTCACCGGCTGTCGAAGCTTCACGCGGTCCAGACTGAGCAGCACGGCAATTTTGCCCGTATGTTCCAGTTTCTGACTCATCAGCAAGCCGCCAAGTTGGGCCATCGCCTCGACGACGAGCACTCCGGGCATGATCGGCGTTCCGGGATAATGGCCCTGAAAGAATGGCTCATTGATCGTAACGTTCTTGACGCCGATCGCCTTCCGATCGCCCTGAATCTCCACCACCCGGTCCACCAGCAGCATCGGATACCGGTGCGGCATGATCCGCTGGATGGTGCGAACGTCCATCTCCCGTCCCCTGACGGTCACTTCCTTCAAATGCCGGGCAAACATCTGCTCGCGGATGCGGCGGCACATCCGCTGATTCAACTCGTGGCCGGATTTGTACGCCACGAACCGGCCGTGCACCGGACACCCGACCAGATACAGATCACCCAGGAGATCGACGATCTTGTGTCGCACCGGCTCGTTCTCAAACCGGTAGGCGTTCTCAATCGGTCCGTCGTCGCCAATCACGAGCACATCCCGCGGCGTGAGGTGCGTGCACATGCCGCGGTCCCAGAGGGCCTGAGCTTCCTCCCGCAAGCTGTAGGTCCGGGCACGCGCAATGTCGTGCTGATAGTTCCCGTTGCTGGAGGCGAAGGTCTGCGACTGTCGCTGAATGCGGTGTGAGTTCGGCCCGTAGTCCAGATCGAATAGCACGCGGAACTCATCGGTGTCACTCGGGAACGCGGCGAGCATCGCATCGCCTTCCTCGACCACGAGCGGCTCCTGAATGCGGAAAATCCGTCGCGGGGCGTCCTGCTCGGCAATGCCGGCCTTGAGAATCGGCTCGACGAACGGGGCGGCGGAACCATCGCCGCAGGGCAGTTCCGGCCCTTCAATCTGCACCAGTGCATTATCGATGCGCAGACCGGCGAACGCGGACATGCAGTGTTCGATGGTTTCCACGGAAGCGTCACCGACCTTCAGCGTGGTGCGGCGGGCACGCCGAACGACATTCGTCACCACCGCGGGCAGTTTGACCGCCGGATTCAGATCCGTTCGCTCGAAGACGATGCCGTGGTTGATCGGCGCAGGGTGAATGGTCACCCGCGCTTCCTCTCCGAGCAGCAGGCCCTTGCCCGCGATCACCACCGGCTCAGCGAGGGTATGCTGCATCGCCGGCCGGGTCGCCGGTCTCGCGCTGCTTTGTTCGGTGGTCTGAAGCATAGGATCGGTCCCGGTCGGCCTTGGGGTCAGCGTGCCTCGCCGCCCCGGTCGAGCCGGGAGATTTCGTTGAGAAGACCCGGTAGTTTACGTATCGCCGCGGCCTGACGCAATGCTATGCGTGCCGGCTCCGCCGGGATGCCCAGAACGCTCAGGCCCGGCTCAATGTCCCGCATCACCCCGGATTTCGCGCCAATTCGCACCGCATCGCCGATCCGGACATGCTCCGAGATACCGACCTGCGCGCCGATCTGCACGCCGTCCCCAACGATGACCGAGCCGGCCAGTCCGGCCTGGCCGGCAATAACGCACATCCGGCCGATTCGGCAGTTGTGCGCGATCTGCACCTGGTTGTCGATCTTGGTTCCCGCGCCGATCACCGTTTCGGTGAACTTGGCGCGATCCACGCACGAGCCCGCACCGATCTCGACGTCATCCTCAACCCGGACCAGACCGATGTGGGGCATCTTGATGAGTCCGCGTCCATCCGGCGCGGGCCGATAGCCGAACCCGTCCCCGCCGATGCTGACATTCGGATGAAGAAGAACACGCGACCCGATCACGCATCGCTCCCGGATGACGCAGCCGGAGTGGATTTCACAATCCGCTCCGATACTCACGTGGCCGTAGATGCGCACGCCGCCATGCAGGACCGTTCGCTCGCCGACCGTCGCGCCCGCGTCGACCGAAACGTGCGGCCCGATGCGCACATCGGCCCCGAACTCGGCATCCGGATGAATCCATGCCGTCGGATGCACACCGAGGTCCGGCCGTGGCGGCGGGGGCATGAATCGGTGGAGCAGTTCCACGCTCGCCAGTTCAGCATCGTCCACCACGATCAGCGCGCGCTCAGTTTCCTCGTGACTGACCGCCGGCAAAGCGCGGCGGCTGATCACGGCCGCGGAAGCGTGACACTCAGCCCATCGCCTGGCGTACGTGCGGTCGTGGATGAAGGTGATTTCACCGGGCTGCGCTGCGTCGAGCGCATTGACGCCGCTGATCTCGATGTCACCGGGTCCGAGGAGTTCGCCGCCAAGCTTCTGAGCCAATTCACCGATCGAGATGGTGCCCCGCACGGTGTCGCTCACTCGGCACCGGCGCGGGCTTGAAACTCACGGTTCATCCGTTCAAGCAGTTGGTCGGTCAGGTCAATCTCCGAGCTGGCGTAGAGCATTCGACGGGCGGAGATCTGACGGGTCGTTTCCTGTTCGCCGGCCGGGGGAATCTCGCCGAGTGAATCGTCGACGAAGACGATGTCGTAGCCGCGTTCCTTGGCATCTTCAGAGGCGGCCATCTTGATGCTGACATAAATCCGCTTGAGGGTGACCGCTTTCTCCACATCAATGCGCCGCCGGGTGAATTCCACGAATGCGCGATACTCCATCCCCTTCAGCGAAAGCTTGTTGAGCGTTTCCTGATACGCCCGACTGGTGGAATCGTACATCTCGAGCTCTTCCTCGAGTCGCTCGATCTCACGGACCATGGCATCGCCATCGGACTGCAAGTTCTCGACCAGTCGCTGCAGCTCACGGTCCGCGGCTTCTCGTTCATCGAGCTGGTTGAACAACCGCTCCAGATCGACCGTGGCAACCGCCGTCGGCTTCGGCGATTCCATGCCGCGCAACGCGTAGGTCTGGTAGCCGGCAAAGGACACAAACATGACCGCGATCAACACCGCGGGCCAGTTGACGAAACGACGTGATTTCTGACGCATAGCAAACTCCCGTTGGGGGTATCGGCACGTTTCGCTCACGGCCGACGCTCAGTTTTCCCTGGTTCGTTGGTATCGATACCGTTCACCGGCCGCAGTTCAACGGTCGCGGCCGCCGGCGCGGAACTGGTTGTTCATCCGTTCAACCAGTTCGTTGGTCACATCCAGCGAACGGCCGGAGTAGATCAGCTGGCGAGACACTATCTGCTGCTGCACCTGCATCTCGCGCGACATGCGCGATTCCGGATTGATGAACAGTTCCTCGCTGGTGTTGTCGTAGATCACCATGTCGTATCGTTCACCTTCAGCCATTTCGCCGACGGCACGCCGTATCGCGCGGTAAAGGTCCTGCCAGAGCAGCGCCTTTTCGACATCGATTCGGTCAGACTGAAACTGGATCCAGACCTGGAAGTTCACTTCTTCAAGCGCGATCCGTTCCTCGATGCGCTGCAAATCATCCATACCGGCCCGCTGCTCACGGACTTCCTGCTGTTTTTCGCGCAATTGGCGGTCAAGCTCGCGGATGCGCGTTTCGCGTTTCTCACGTTCTTCGTTGAACTCCACGCGCATCTGGTCGAGCTTGATCTCCGCATTGCTGCGCTGCTCCAGCCCTTCCATGACCTTGGTGATGTCGATGGTGGCGACCACGGCGGGCTGCTTCCTCACCTCGACCCGCTCAGCGCCCGCCTTGTAACCCAATGCCGCAATCAGAATGAGCAGCATGACGATCGTCGGTCCGTTGATGGTCCAGTTCGCTTTCATGAGAAGTAACTCCCGGGTTCCTGACCCTTGGTACGTGCGTCGTTGATTCGATCAATTTCCTTGGTCTGGCTCGGTCTCAAGATTGCCACCAGTATAGTGGCCGAAGCGCCATCGCTCTCGTGAGCAGAAAGACAGTTTCGTAATTCGATCATTCCATTCGATGGCCATATTCTGACCGGTCGATGGTCGGTCAGAAAGGTAGTTCCGCGCTGAAGCTGAGGACCTGCGTCTCGTCTTCATCCTGTTTCTTGACCGGGACGGCGAAGTCGAAGGCAATCGGCACGGGGCCGAATTGCGGGATATACAGGCGGAGCCCCGTGCCCAGCGACACGCGGTAGTCGTCGAATCCGACGGAGTCGGTCACCGTGCCGCTGTCCACGAAGAACACACCGGTGATCGCCTCGCCGAAAATCGGGAATTCATACTGCGCACCGGCGAAGAACATCCACGTTCCGCCGACGGGGTCGTCGCTGGGCTCGTTGTTGTCCGCACGAATGCCCTTCGGACTGATCTCACGGAACCGGAAGCCGCGGAACGTGCGGCCGCCCCGGTAAAATCGCTCGTAGGTCGGCGGCGAGTCCCCGCCGAAGATATAGCCGACATCCGTGTTGAGCCGCAGGGTTGACTTGCGGCCGAGGAAATCCTCATCAAGCGTGAAGAACACGGTGTAGTCACCCGTGACCCGGTTGAACTGAAAGTCGCCTCCGAGCGCGCCGACCCGGTCGTACCCGACTGAAAATCGACTTCCGCGCCCGGGGCGGGTGATTGTCGTGATCGTGGTTCGCGTCAGGGACAACCCGGCGGTCGTCAGCAGGTCCGGCCCGGCGTCGTCAAAGATCGCGGTCGGCGCGATGGAGGAGATTCTCGACAGACGGACTCGATCAAATCGGGTTCGAATCTGTCCACTCCAGACATCGCCGAACTGCCGACCGAGCGCCACGGTGCCGGAGATCCGCTCTTCGTCATAGCGGCGGAACTGACGCTGAAGGAACGAACCGGAGACACGCAGCGAGTAATCCGTTTCGAAGAGGTTCGGTTCGGTGATGCTGGCGGAATACTGAAAGAGCTCGTTTCCGGGACGAAGCGTCATGTTGAAACGTTGGCCGGCCCCGCGAAATGCGCGACCGCGGAACATCTCACCCCACGTCTCGGGCCAGTCAGCGATGTCGAAATTGTCCTGCGACAACGAAATCTCGCCGAACAACCCCGCGTCCGATCCGACCGCCAACCCGAAGCCGAGCGAGCCGGTGTTGCGTTCCTTGATCTCGACCAGCACATCGCGGACTTCTTCATCCTCATCGCGCGGCTCCTGGACGGTGATCCGCACGTCATTGAAAAGCCGGGTATCACGCAAACGCCGCGTGGATCGGGCGATCTCCGTCGAATCCAGCGGCCGGCCGGGCTGCAACCGGACCTGACGCCGGATCACTTTGTCCTTCGTGAGGAAGTTGCCCTGGATGTTGACCATGCCGGTGGTTGCGCGCTGGCCTTCATCGATCACGAGTAGCAGGTCGACCTGTCGTCCGTCGGCGGTCATGAGATCTTCACGGTCAATCCGTACGTCCACCCGGCCAAGCCGGCCGTAGGCGTCCTGAATCACCTCGATGGAGCGCCGGAGCAAATCCCCCCGGTACACATCACCCGGTTTGATTTCGATCATCGCCTGGATCTGCTCGTGGGTGAAAATCTCCAGTGGTGCGCCGTCACGACGACGTTCCGCCCGGACTGAGCGCAGTGTGTAGGGGTCCCCCTCATCCACGACAAAGACGACCTTGGCTTCGCGGCTGTCCGGGCTGAGTTCGATCCGCCGGTCCACGCGGACCGCGAGGTACCCGCGGTCGCGGTAGTAGCGATTCAGCGCAGCCACATCGTCGATGAGGCGTTCCTCATCGAGTTCGCCCCGACGGAGCAGAACGAGCGCGGTCCGCGTCTCGATCTGCGATTGAAGCTGATCGTCCGTGAAGGCCTCGTTGCCTTCGAATTCGATCGCGCGAATGCGGGTGCGGGGACCTTCGATCACCCGGAAGATGAGCAGGCCGGACTCTTCGAGTTCCGCCCGGTCAACATCCACTGAGGTCAGATAGTGCCCGCGGCGTCGATAGATGTCCTCGATGTTCAGAACTGCGGTTTCAATCAGGTAGTCATCCCGCGGCCCGCCGGGGAAGAGGGGCACGATCGAGCGAATCTCCTGATCGGAGATCAGCGAGTTGCCGACCACCTGGATCTCCGCAATCAGTTGCTGCTCCTCCACCCGGTAGATGACGCGCACCGTGCCGTCGTTCAGCAGTTCTGCCTCGGCCGTCACGCGGGAGAAGCGGCCGAGTTGATACAGCCGATTCACATCGTTCCGCACCGTTGCCGGATCGTATGGATCACCGATGGATGCGCGCAGGTTATTCTCGACCAGCCGCCGCTCGACCCGTTCCAGACCGTCGATGACGAGATCCGAGATGGGGCGATCGACGAGGTCGGCCTGATCGCCGCGGATGGGTTGTGCGTGCACGGTGGAGATCACAAAGACGCTGAGCGCCAAGCCGATGAGCCACGCTGCACGGAAACCTCCATCGAGAAGGTGGCGCGGGAATCGGACTCGCGTTCGAATGGTCGTCGCATCGGACATGGAATGGGGGGAGGATACCGGCCGCGGGAAGGGCTCACAAGCAAGGCGGGGCGTGAGCCGCGTTGACCCCCGCGCTCCGCTGGGCTAGTTTCCCTTGAGCATGAAAAAGATGACGCTCAGGGAACTGGCCGACCAGATCGGCGCGACATTGCATGGCGATGCGTCGATCGAGGTGGTCGGCTGCGCGCCGATCGACCGTGCCGGCTCGGATGAGATCGCGTTTGTGGCGAACCGGAAATATGCCCGTCACCTCGATGAGACCGCCGCCGCCGCCGTGCTCGTCGGGCCGAAAACGCCCTGTCCCGACGGCATGAATCGGCTGGTCGCGGATGATCCGTACTACGCCTTCCGGAACGCCATGATCGCCCTGCACGGGCACCGGCCGCACCCGGCCCCGATCGGCTCGCTGGCCGACCGCAAGGATGCGACTATCAGTGCCCAAGCCGCGGTTCACCCCGATGCGGAAGTCGGCGAGGGCACGACGATCCATCCCTTTGCCGTGGTGGAGCATGATGCGAAAGTCGGCGAACGCTGTGTGATCTACCCGGGCGTATACATCGGCCCCGAAGCGGTCATCGGCGATGACTGCATCCTTTACCCCAACGTCACCATCTACGACCGATGCATCCTCGGCAACCGTGTCACGCTCCATTCCAGCACGGTCATCGGGCAGGACGGTTTCGGCTACGCCACCCATCAGGGCGCGCACCACAAGATCCCTCAGGCCGGGATCGTGGTCATCGAGGATGATGTCGAACTCGGCGGCGGCTGCGCGATCGAACGAGCCGCCATGGGCGAGACGCGCATCGGCGAGGGCACGAAGTTCGCCGATCTGATCTCCATCGGACACGGCACGCGCATCGGCAAACATTGCCTCTTCGTCTCTTTCGTGGGCATCTCCGGCTCGGTCGATGTGGGCAACTACGTCGTTCTCGGCGGGCAGGTCGGCGTGACGGGACATCTCAAAATCGGTGACGGCGTCCAGGCCATGGCGCGAACCGCCATGACGCGCGATATCCCCGCGGGAAGCAAGGTCGGCGGCGCGCCCTCGGTTCCGCTTGATATCGCCAAGCGCAACGCCTTGGCGGGGATGGACTTGTACGAATTGAGCCGACGCGTGCGCCAGCTCGAACGTCAACTGGAGAAGACCCGGACTGAACAACAGGCCGGCGAGCAGGCCGGCGGGCAGACCGGCGGCTAGTTCGCCCCGTTCGCTTTCGCGCGCGTTGTCGGACGCCCCCCCGCAACGTAGGATGGCGGCTCTGCGCACGCCGCCGGAGAAGGCCCGCACACACCCACCATCATTCCCGCACCACGGAGGACTTTTCTCGCCATGGCGATCTCAGTCGGCATCAATGGTTTCGGTCGAATCGGACGTCTCGTGTACCGCGCGGCCGTCCGTCGCGGCGGATTTGATATCGTCGGCATCAACGACCTCGTCGATGCGGATTCGCTCGGCTACCTGCTGCGGTATGACACCGTGCACGGCCGGTTTGAACATGATGTCAGCGTGGACGGGACGACCATCCTCTGCCAGGGAAAAGAGACCGTCTGTAAAAGCGAACGTGACCCGGCAGCACTCGGGTGGGGCGATCTCGGCGCAGCGTACATTCTGGAGTCCACCGGCCTGTTCACGGACTACGACGGCTCGAACAAGCATCTCGAAGCCGGCGCCAAGAGCGTCGTCATCTCGGCGCCGACCAAGTCCACCGACAAGGTGCCGACGTTTGCCTACAAGGTGAATCACGAGAAGTACGACCCGAAGGACCGGATCATTTCCAACGCCTCGTGCACGACGAACTGCCTCGCGCCGGTGGCGAAGGTCATCAACGATGCATTCGGGCTCGAAGAGGGCCTGATGACGACCGTCCACGCCGTGACGGCCACGCAGCCCACGCAGGACGGCCCGAGCAGAAAGGACTGGCGCGGCGGGCGGAACGCCTACATGAACATCATTCCCGCCTCCACCGGCGCGGCGAAGGCGGTCGGGCTCTGCATCCCCGAACTCAAAGGCAAGCTCACCGGGATGAGCTTCCGCGTGCCGACGGCGGATGTCTCGTGCGTCGATCTGACCTTCCGAACGAAGAAGTCAACGTCGCTCAAGGACATCAACGCCGCGATGAAAGCTGCATCGGAAGGCCCGATGCAGCATGTGCTCGCGTACACGGAAGATGAAGTTGTCTCCAGCGATTTCATCGGCGATCCGCATTCATCCATCTACGATGCGGGCGCGGGTATCGAGTTGAACGACCGGTTCTTCAAAATCGTCGCGTGGTACGACAACGAAATGGGATACGCCAATCGCTGCCTCGACATGATTCGGTACGTGGCGGAGAAGGACGGCAACGCCTGATGCCAATCGGGACGGGCCCATTGCGCACAAATTGCGCATCATGAGGACATTGAACAACCCCACGGATCATCATCATCCGTGGGGTTTGTTCTTGATATTCGCACGCCGATGCGGGCGGAAGCGGCTCGAGATATCAGGATCTCTCGCCCGTCTTCGCGCCGCGTTCGACTTCATGCTCGACTTCTTCCGCTTCATCGTTCAACCATCCCAGCCAGGCGGGGGCGGCGACGAGCAGCATGTACGCCACGAGGATCATGCCGCCGATGAACACGAGCTGCGGCTGCAGCAGAATCCCCGCGAGTAGAAGCGCGAGAACGGTCAGTCCGGCGAGGATGCCGGCAACGATCTTTGCGGTGTGTGAAGTCACCGCATCGGCAATGAGCTCTCTCTTCTCAACGCGTCGTGATTCTTCGGACTCGACCGCCGATTCGGCCGCCTGACGGGCCTGCTGCTCTTCCGCCGTTTCATCGTGCGGATCGCCCGGCCGGCGCGTCATACTTTCGATGATCGTGGCCACGCCGAAGAGAACAACGTTCACAACCAGAATGGCGGCGGGAATGATCGAAACAAAGATAGCGACGGCTGCCGTAATCGCCGTCACCACGGCAAAGATCAGAATCCCCCACACCGCAACACGCTTCGCTTCACGCGCGAAGTGGTGCATCGTCGATTCCTGATGCGTCTCGCTTCCGATCTTCTCATCCGGGGTGGTCGGGACATCGTGCATGGTTTCGGTCGCAGTCATCGTGATCGCTCCTTTCCATTGCCCCCAGCTTCCCCGTTCCTTTTCAATTGGTGCTCATCTGCCGTCACAAGATCATGCATCGAAGCACCGGCTTGGCGAGAAAACATACTGCGAACGTACAACCAAGTATGACCCGCCGCTATTTCCACGCAACATCGTGAATATTTGCACGATGCGGCCGTCGATCGTGTTTCGGCCATTGGTACAAGCTTCGACCCGCGCTTCGGTCAGATTCAGATTCCCGACAATTCGGCCCCGTCTGGCCCCTGTCGGACATCTACAATCGCGAAATGAGCGTTCAATCAAGGCCAGCCGTGTTCGATGAATCCGCCACCACGTGGCGGTGCATTCGGTGTGAGGCATCCTCGCCGTTCGACCTGGCGCACGATGAGCGTTGCCCCGCCTGCGGCGCGACCCGTTCGGAAATCGTGCAGCGCGAAAAGATTCGACGCATCGCGATCATCAGCGTGGGTGCCCTGCTGCAACTCGGAACTGGCGCGCTAATCTGGCTCATCCCGCCCGGCGCGAACATTTTTGCGTGGCTCGCCTACATCGCGCTCGGCGTCATCGGCTTCGCGCATATCTTCTACGGCCTCGGCCTCGCGCCCGAACATGATGTCCACGGCGGCGATTCATCGAACGATCCGACCGCCCCATCTCCCACACACGAGTTGCCCGCGCATGAGGAACGATGTCCGAGATGTGAAGTCAGTCTGATCGGCCGGGTCAATCGCGGTCTGCGCCGCTGCCCGGAATGCCAGGCGGCGTTTTCACTCCGCGATCTGGGCCATCGCGGTGACGATCCTGCAGGAGAAGTTGTGACCCTCCCGCCGCGCGAAAAGCGGCTACGCGGTTCGTGGCTCGTGGCGTCGATCCTGTTGATCGCGCTATTGATCGGCATGCTGTACATCACGCTGTTGCTTGGCTCGCCACCCGCCCCGCCTTCCGGGCCATGAATCCGGTTTGATGATGTCACCCGATTGAAAAAGCCCGCGGATCCAGATCCGCGGGCCTGTTATGCGTGCATCGGTCGTTGGTCATCAGACCTTTGCCGGAGCGTCCGCCAGTTCGGGGAAGGTCTCGCGGACAATCTGGACGAGCTCCTTGACGTGCTGAATCGATTCATCCATGAGGGTCTTCTCTTCTCCCTGCAGATCAATCTCGATGACGCGCTCCATGCCGCTCACGCCGAGGACGCACGGCACGCCGACGAAGTAACCGTCACCCTTCCCGCCCACGCCGTACTCACTTTCGCAGTACGCAGCGCACGGCAAGATGCGCTTTTTGTCTCGGATGATCGCTTCAGCCATCATCACACTGCCCGAAGCCGGCGCGTAGTACGCGCTGGTGCCCATGAGCTTGACGATTTCCCCGCCGCCGACTTTGGCGCGTTCGACGCAGGCGTTGATTTTTTCTTCTGAGAGCAGTTGATTGATCGGGATGCCGTGCACGCTGGTGTAGCGCGGCAGCGGAACCATGTCGTCGCCGTGTCCGCCGAGCAGAAGCGCCTGGATGTCTTCGACCGACACGCCGAGTTCCATCGCGAGAAACGCGCGGAAGCGAGCCACGTCGAGGTTGCCCGCCTGACCGATGATGCGGTTGGTCGGGAAGCCGGATGACTTCCACGCGGTGTACACCATCGCGTCGAGCGGGTTGCTCACGACGATCATCACGGCGTTCGGTGAGTGCTTGGCGACTTCTTCGGAAACGCTCTTGACAATCTTGACGTTGGTGGCGATCAGGTCATCGCGGCTCATGCCGGGCTTGCGCGGCAGGCCGGCGGTGACGATCACGACGTCGGAGTCGGCGGTATCGCGGTAGTCGCTGGTGCCGATCACATTGGCGTCGAATCGCTCGATCGGCGCGCAGCAGAAGAGATCGAGGGCTTTGCCTTTGGCGACGCCTTCCTTGTCGGGGATATCCAGGAGAACGATG
Source organism: Phycisphaerales bacterium (assembly GCA_007693845.1). Taxonomy (GTDB): domain Bacteria; phylum Planctomycetota; class Phycisphaerae; order Phycisphaerales; family SM1A02; genus SKZB01. Next base: position 5,518 of record RECV01000169.1, on the reverse strand, counting down.
TCGCCGAGTTCCTTGATCGCGGCCCAGTGGGCGCAGGTGGCACCGACGTTGCCGGCTCCGATGACGCTGATTTTTGCACGTTGCATAGTGAGTGGTCTTGGTCTTTCCTGAGAGTGTGAATCAGAACCGCCGATCGATCCGCCCGCCCCGTCTGACGGGAGATCGCATGAACTGAGTCACGCATGATAGATGACCCGCAACCCGGTTCAAGCAGGTCGCGGACGGGGTGGTCCGAGTCCGCCGAAAACCGGGCCGCCCCTGCGTTCAGCCGCGAACATCGCGACCAACGTAGGATAACCGCAATGCGAAGAAAGCTGATCCCGCTTTTCACCCTGATTCTGCTGATCTTTCTCTTTGCTACGTTGTTCGTGCCGTGGCCGAGGTCGGCCGATTTACCCGAAGCCCTTCCCAGCGCAACGTGGACGGTCCTGCATCTGGCGGCACGGGACGGGGACCTTGCCGCCCTTCGTGCTCAACTGGTCGCCGGTGCCGATGTGGACGAAACCATCGATCCGAATGACCCGGACTACGGCGGCACGACCGCGCTGATGATGGCCGCGGCGTCCGGCAACACCCGCGCCGTCGAGATGCTCATCGATGCCGGCGCTGACCTCGACCGCCGTGACCAGCGACAGACCACTGCCCTGCACTGGGCGCTGGAATTTTCGCGGTTCGATGCCGCCGCCGCACTCATTCGCGCCGGCGCAGACCCGAATGCGGAGAATGACAATGGCGCGCGCCCCCTGCACCTCGCGGCGAGACATGGCGATCGACCGGTCGTACGTGCACTGATCGATGCCGGCGCGGAACTCGATTCGCTCGATGTCGGCGGAATGTCGCCGCTCATGCGCGCCGCCTGGCAGGGGCATGAAGAAATTGTCACGCAATTGCTCGAAGCCGGCGCGGATCCGAATCTGACCGGTGATCGCGGATGGACCGCCGTCATGTCCACAGCTCGCACCGGATGCGCGCCGTGCCTCGATGCACTTCTCGAAGCCGGTGCCGATCTTCATCAGCGCGATGCGCTCGGCCGAACCGCATTGATCATTGCGGTCGCGCACGGCACGGCGGAGATGACCGGCCATCTGCTCGAACGGGGGGCGGACCCGGAGGACGCCGACGCGGGTGACACCACCGCGCTCTCCCACGCCGTCTTGCGGCAGGATCCGGAACGCGTTCGGCTGATTCTTGACCGCGGGGTGCAGCTCGATCGGGCCACGGATCTGGGCCTCACCCCGCTGATGCTGGCGGCGCAGTACCGCAGCGTAGAAATCGTCGAGCGTCTGCTGGAAGCCGGCGCATCGGTCGATGCTCAGGCGCCCAATGGCTACACGCCACTGCTCTGGGCGGCCCGCTATGGCCCCGTCGCCAGCCTTGAACTTCTGCTCGAAGCGGGTTCGGATGTGCACCATCAGGACGAAGATGGCGTCAACGCCCTGATGCTCGCGGTGCGGGAGCAGAACATTGAAAAGGTCGAGCGGCTTCTGAGCGCGGGTGCCGATCCGAATGACCGGAGCGTGGATGGCGCTACCGCCCTCTGGTGGGCCGCAGCGGTGGGAACGCCGGAAGTGGTCGAGCGTCTGCACGAAGCCGGGGGCGATCCCTGGGCGACGAATCACGACGACCTCACGCCGCGCGACATCGCCGCCTACCGCATCGACCGCGATGGCGAGACGATCAAGTCGTATCTGGAGCGGATCGGGCCCGACATCGAGTGACCCGCCGCCAGGGCGGTGCTCATGTGACGCTTCGCTCCATCGCGCGATACACTGCAGTGGTGCGAAGCGACATTGACCGGATTCTGATTTCCCGCGAGAAGATCGCCCGCCGCATCGGCGAACTCGGCGAGGAGATCAGCCGCGACCTCGCGCGACTGGATCAGGACGATGAGATTCTGCTCGTGCCGATTCTGACCGGAAGCATCATCTTCGTGGCGGATCTGATGCGCTGCCTGCCGCAGAAACTTCGGATCGAAATCCTGACCGCATCGAGTTATCCCGGCAAGAGCACCACGAGTCAGGGCGTGAAGATCGTCAGCGAACTGCCGGATGATTTGTCCGGCCGACATATCCTGATCGTCGATGACATTCTCGACTCGGGTAACACGATTCGCTTGGTGCGCGAGGCGATCGAAGCACGCGGACCGCGTTCGGTGTGGGCGTGCGTCCTGCTCCGGAAACAGATTGAATCCGCAATGAACACGCCGTGTGAGTACGTCGGGTTTGACATCCCGGACGAGTTCGTCGTCGGCTACGGCCTTGACTACGACGACTACTACCGCAACCTGCCGGACATCGGTCTGCTGAAACGGGAGGCGATGTGATCCCCGGCCGATCCAGCGCGGAAACGTTCGCACATTCGGGCGCACCGGCGCCAAAGCATGCCCTCGGGTCCGAACGAGCATCGCACCGTATGCTCAACGCCGGCGGGGTTGAGGCGGTTCAGGAGGAGAATGACACCGCACCGGCGTTCGTTCGCGAACTGGTGCGGGATGATGAGATCATCATTCTGGCGATTCGGCCGAGTCCGCTGTTCATCGTGCTCGCGCCCGCGACGGGACTGCTGTTTCTGACCGTCCTCGCGCTGATGGCGGCGCAACTCGCCACGATGGCGCCGTGGATTCCGTGGACCGAAACGCAGGCGCTGCTGCTGGGTCTGTTGCTCATCGCGGCGCGGCTCGCCTGGCAGACGCTGGACTGGCTGAACCGCGTGTACCTGCTCACCGACCGTCGCATCATCACCCGAACCGGCATTCTGCGCGTCCGGATCTTCCAGACGTCACTCCGATCAGTTCAGCACACGGTGATCTGGCGACGCGTTCGAGAACGGGTTTTCAATCTGGGCACGCTGGGGTTCGCCACTTCGGGCAGCGACACGTTCGAGACCTTCTGGCAGATGCTCCGACAACCGGTGCAGGTCCACCGCATGGTTCAGGACGCGATTCAACGCTACGGCCGACCGTAACCGCCGCGCGCGGATCCCACCGGCTCACTGGGCGTTGGGATGAACGAATCCCTTGAAGACGGTCATCCAGAGAATGCGGATATCAAACATGATCGACCAGTTGCGAACGTAGAAGAGGTCGTACTGAAGTCGCTTGCGCAGCGATGTGTTGCCGCGCAGGCCGTTGACCTGCGCCCAGCCGGTGATGCCGGCCTTGACGTTCTGACGGAGCATGTAGCCGCGCCAGTCTTCACGAAATCGCTCAATCAATTCCGGGCGTTCGGGTCGGGGACCGACCAGAGACATCTCCCCCAACAGCACATTGAAGAGCTGCGGGAGTTCATCGAGACTGGTCTTTCGCAGAAATGCGCCGATCGGAGTGATCCGGGGATCATCGTCTTTCGTCCACGCTTCGGTCCCCTTGCCGGCATCGCGCAGGGCCTGCCGCTCGGCGGCGACGTGCGTCATGGTTCTGAACTTGTAGATCTTGAAGCACTGGCCGTTCAATCCCATGCGTTCCTGGCGAAAGATCACCGGCCCGGGTCCGGACCGCTTCACGAGGATCGCCACGATCAGCATGGGAATGCTGAAGATCGTGAGGGCGGCCAGACTGCCGACGATGTCCAGCAGGCGTTTGCTGATGCGACCCCATCCGGAAAGGGGCGACTCGCGAAGAGAAAGGATCGGCATGCCTTCCAGATCGTGGGCCGCCATGTTGATCGGCAGAAACTTCGGATTCATGTCGGGAACGATGCGCACGTCCACGGGATATCGCTCCAGCCGGGCCACGAGATTGCCGGTCTCCGCCGCCATCCGGTTCGGCAGCGCGAGAAATACGCCGGAGACATTGTGCTGATCCAGAATCTTCTCAAGGTCATTCAATCCGCCGCGCACGGGAAGGTTGAGACAATTCTTGCGGCTGGTTTCGTCGTGGTGGCTGATGAAGAAGGTCGGGTTGATCCCGGTCCAGGTGTTACGGCGAAGAGTGTGGCAGACGACCTGCCCCAGCCGGCCGGTACCGACGATCGCCACATGGCGCAGGTTCCATCCGCGGGAGCGGATGTGCCGCACAATGATGCGAAAGCCAAACCGCCAGGTGAGCATCATTCCGGTCGCCAGGGCGAGGTAGATGCCGAACTGCATGCGGCTGAAGTCATGGCCGCCGAAGAGCGGTTTGCTGAAAAGCTGGACGAAAGCAAAGGTGAGCACGACGCCGACGACCGTGGCCTGAATGATGACTCGAGCTTCGCCCATGAAGCTCTGATCGCGTCGGGCCCGGTAGAGGCCGGCCCAGAACATCGCGCCCATCATGATCGGGAGCGTCGCCAGCACCGGTATGCCGTGGGCGATATAGGTCGGATTCGCCGGCTCCGCCGTCATCCAATGGAAACGAATGACATATGCGAGGATGGAGGCCGCAATGATCACGCAGCCATCGGCCAGGATCAGGACACTGCGAAAGAATCGATGTTGCTCCCGAAGCATGAATCAAACTTCTCCTACATGCATCGCGTCTGTGACTTCGTAGCGAAGTTCGTGACGAACCCGTGTGCGCTGTGCCGAATTGAATCCCAATGAGTCCACAGCACCAATTCCCATACAACGGTCTACGAGACAACAAACGCTGGATCGATCAGGACTCTGCATCCTTTGATCGACCACTAACCTGATCGGCCCATGGTGCAGAATCCCTTGGATTTTGCAACTCCGAATCCAGGGATTCGATCGCCCGACGGGCATTCTCAGAGAGCTGTTCGGGTGCCGCGATCTGAACGACCGTCAGGAAGTCACCGACGCGACCATCGGCGCCCTTGATCCCTTTGCCTCGTAATCGCAGTTTCCGGCCGCTTGAGGTACCGGGCGGTATACGAATATCCGCCGTACCCTCGAGAAGCGGGATCGTCAGCTCCGCGCCGAGGGCGGCCTCCGCAAAGGTGATCGGAACATCGAGCAGAATATTCAGACCGTCGCGGCGGAAGTAGGGATGTTTGCCGACGTTGACGGTGAGGATCAGGTCGCCCGCCTTCCCGCCGTTTGAACCGGGATGTCCCTGCCCGCGCACGCGCAACTTGGCGCCATGCTCGATGCCCGGCGGAATGCGGACCTCGATGTCGCGCGTTCGCCCGCCTTCTGCGGTCAATCGCAGGTTCTCCGTGCCGCCAAAGGCCGCGGTCATGAAGGTCACGGTCACGGTGTGGGAGATGTCACGACCAGCACGTGGGGTGGGGCCAGCCGCGCTGCGGAACCCCGAACCGCCCGGTCGCGCCTGCTCGCGCGCACTGGCTCCGAAGGGTGAGCCGCCCATACCGCCGCCCCCGCCGCCGAAGATACCTTCGAAAATATCGTTCAAGTCGCCCGGGTCGAAGCCCTGCGCCCCGCCGGTCGACCAGTGGACGCGCGATCCCCCGCCCGGCCCCGGACCCGCGCCGCCCCCGGCCGCCTGCGCGCCCACACCGGCGTGCCCGAACCGGTCGTACTGCTTGCGCTTCTCCGCGTCGGAAAGCACATCGTACGCCTCGGTCACTTCCGAAAAACGCTGGCTCGCGTCCGGATCCTTGTTGACATCGGGATGGTA
>RECV01000160.1 GCA_007693845.1 Phycisphaerales bacterium | reverse complement strand
GTTTTCCGGAAATGATGGACGGCCGGGTCAAGACCCTCCATCCCGCCATTCACGGCGCATTGTTGGGTTTGCGCGAGAACGAAGAACACCTTCGGGCGATGCAGCAGCACAACATCACGCCGATCGACCTCGTCTGCGTCAACCTGTATCCCTTCGAGAAAACGATGCTGGCTGAAGGCATCACCCGGGAAGAGGTGATCGAGCAGATCGACATCGGCGGCCCCTCCATGCTGCGCTCGGCCGCGAAGAACTTCCGTTACGTCACGGTGGTGACCAACCCCGGCCAGTACGACCGTGTCATCAATGAATTGCGCACCAACGATGGGAACACCACGATGGAGTTGCGGCACGATCTTGCCGCGGCAGCGTTCATGCGAACCGCGGAGTACGACACTGCCATCAGTTCCTGGATGGGCACCCGCCGGCCGGAAAGCTACCCGTCGATGCTGCGGCTGAGCTACGCCAAGCAGCACGAACTGCGCTACGGCGAGAATCCGCACCAGTCCGCCGCGGTCTACGCCAACCCCGCCTCTCCCGAGCCGAGCGTGGTCAATTCACGGCAACTGCACGGCAAGCCGTTGAGCTACAACAATCTTCACGATGCGGCGGCAGCTCTCGAAGCCGTGCAGGAGTTACACGAAGTCTTTCCGGATCAGACCGGCGTCGCGATCATCAAGCACGCCAACCCCTGCGGAATGTCGGTCGCCGCCTCTCCCGCCGCGGCGTTCGACCTGGCCTACGCCAGTGATCCGCTGGCGGCATACGGCGGCATACTGGCGTGCAACAGACCAATTGACCTGGCGACGGCAGAGCGAATCATCGCCGATCAGAAGTTCTTCGAGGTCATCGTCGCTCCGGACTTTGAGAACGAAGCGGCCGCCCTGCTCGGCGAGCGATGGAAGAATGTTCGCCTGCTTGCCACCGATGCGATTGAACACAGCGGCAACCGTAAGCTGAATTACAAGTCCATCCCCGGCGGCATGCTCGTGCAGGAGCGCGATATGAAGATCGCGAGGCCGACGAGTTGGACCCACGCCGCCGGCCCCGATCCGGATGAGCAACTGCTCAACGAAGCGGCGTTCATCTGGACCGCCGTGAAGCACCTGAAATCCAACGCAGTTGCGATCGGGCGCGGCATGCAACTCGTCGGCGGCGGGATGGGTCAGGTCGATCGCGTCATGGCCTGCCGTACTGCCATTCTGCGCGCGGGTGATCGGATGGGCGAGACCGGAAGGCCGCTGATCGCGGCGTCCGATGCGTTCTTCCCCTTCGCAGACGGACCGGAACTGCTCATCGAAGCGGGCATCTCGTGCATCGTCCACCCCGGCGGATCCATGCGCGATCAGGATACGATCGACCTTTGCAATGAACGAAACGTCACATGCCTGCTCACCGGCGTGCGGCACTTCCGTCACTGAGCAACTGCGCGCACACCACCAGACGCCGAGCACGACTCACAACCGGATCGGCCTTCGGTGATTCACGGTTGGCTCGCTACGAAGCCAAGATCACTCCAACGTGACGTCATCGCCCGTGCGCACGACCACCGAAAATGCATTGCCGCCGGGGCTGCCACAGGGATAACCGTGAAAAATCGCGGTCCCGTTCGGATGGGAAGGCGAGACGAAAATGACAATGTCTTCACCGGGCGGAAAACCGTTCAACAGCTCGGTCACGGTGGTGCACTGTTCGCTGTGAACCGAGAGAATCACCGAGGTAATGCCGCACGGACTCGAATCGAAGTCACCCATCACGACCTGCGCCAGCGTGGGAATCTGGCTGGTCAGTTCGATCTCGGCTGCACCATTCTCACCCGTCTGCAGGCGCATCCAAAGTCCGGCCCGGCTGCCGCCATCCGCCCACAACTCACCGCAGACGGACTGCCCCGATTCGATATCCAGAAAGACCGGTGGAGGAGAGACGCACCCCGTATACGGCGCATCCGGACAGGGCATGATCGCCAACCCTTCCTTCTGGCCGCAGGGTCCGGGACACACTCCGCCCGGCCTGGGCGTGCGATCCGCTTTGCAAGACGCCCCCCAGTTCTCGAGCAGGAAGAGCAGGTCGAAGACGTCAACCGCCCCCGTGTTTGTCAGATCCGCCGGACACGCCGGGCAGGGTCCCCAACTCTCAAGAACCAGCAGCAGGTCAAAGACATCAATCGTGCCATCACCATTCAAATCCGCCTGACACGCCTCAGGCTCACCCGCAAGCAGCCCGCCCGGAAGCGAGCTCGCAAGCGTGTCACGAGAATGCTGGCTGTTGATGATCAACATGAACAACAACAGCGTCAGCACGAAACATCCAACGGACGATCGCAGTCGTTCAGAACGCAGCATGTGATTGCCTCCGAAAAGCCCCTGGACCGCCCCGGTGAACATCGCAGCCCATCCGGAACGAACCGGCAACATCATACCTTCGATCCACCCCTGGCAAAATCGACGTTCATCGCCCCCCAGGGCAATCGCATTCTAAATTCTTCGTGGTTTGGCACGACTCAGGTGCCCCACGCGGCTGGCTATGTTGCTCAGTTTCGGGCTATTGGCAAGGTCAATCGTCCCACCACCCGACCGGAAACGCGAGAATGCGATTGCCCTGCATCGCCCCCCCGCACCCATCAACGAGCGTGCGAACATCTGTATCCGTCAGCAGTCGACTTTCCGGAAGACGAGGTAAATCGATCAATGATCGGGCCCACCCCGCCGATAACGAAGGCGGATGAGCCCCGATCTGCACCATACCGGCCGCCTTCTGATCGCCTGCCCGGACGCGCGGGGGATCGTCGCCGCGGTGGCGGGTTTTCTCGCTGAACACGGCGCCAACCTGCTCGATGCCCAGCAGCACACCGACACCGAGCACGGCGAGTTCTTCATGCGCGCGGAATTCGATCTGACCGACTGTGACCTCACGCCGACCACCTTTCCCGAGTGCTGGTCACCCATCGCCCAACGACACAGCATGACCTGGCACGTTCGGTTCGATGGCCGGCCGCTGCGCGTGGCCATTCTCGTTGGCCGGCAGCCGCACTGTCTCTACGACCTGCTCTGGCGGCATGAAGCGGGTGAGTTGCCGATCGAGGTTCCGCTCATCGTCAGCAACCACGACACGCTCCGCCCGATCGCGGAACACGCCGGCATTCCGTTTGAACATCGCCCGATCGTGGCTGGCGACAAACCGGCGCAGGAAGCGCAACTGCGCGATCTGTTCGAAGCGCAGCAGATCGATCTGATCGTCCTCGCGCGGTACATGCAGGTTCTCTCCAGTGAGTTCCTCACCCGCTGGCCCAACCGGATCATCAACATTCATCACAGCTTCCTGCCCGCCTTTGCCGGCGGCGATCCGTACCGTCAGGCGTACGACCGCGGCGTGAAGATCATCGGCGCGACGAGTCATTACGTCACCGAAGTCCTCGATGACGGGCCGATCATCGCGCAGGATGTCGTCGAAGTCAGTCACCGAGATTCAACCGATGACCTGAAACGCAAGGGCCGCGATCTCGAGCGCACCGTACTGGCCCGCGCGGTCCGCGCGCACGTGCAGGACCGCATTCTGGTGAGCCAGAACAAGACCGTCGTTTTCGAATAGTGTCGATCCGCGCCGGCAGGCGAGAGTTCTGCGAAATCCTTCGCAGTTGTGAGTTGAGCAAACGGCAATGCTCCGGCGGCGAAGCAGTTCAGGGACACATCTGTTGCTCCCTTCGGGACGCATTCGGCCCGAACGCTTTGAAAATGGCGTCTGTCCATCGGGTGATGCTGCTGAGTTAGAACGCACGCCAGAAGACTCAGTTCGCAATGCGGCCGATCCAACCCAAAGAAGAATCGGCGGCAACCTCGGCAAACCGACTTCATTCCCGGGACTGGACATCGGATTCCCAGGTTTTGAAACCGCATTCCCAAGTATGGACACCGGATTCCCGGGCATGAGAATCGCATTCCTGGGAATACGAGCCCTATTCCCGGGCTTTGGATGTGCAATCCCGGGTTTCTCGTGTTCATTCCCGGGTTTTTGATCGCTGTTTCGCGATTTCGCTCATGTGCCGCGCGTGTGCGGCCGAGATGATCACATTGACATGAGCAACGCAGGTACTACTCGCCCTGTTTGGTCGCATCGCGTCTCTCGCCATTCAATCACGACTTCGGTCCTCGGACCGATCCGAGCCACTCGAACCGGAACCGGAATTCCTTTCGAATTCCTCGCGCAGGATGCCGTAGTACTCAGCATCATCCACTCGGCCCCACTTAACGAGATGTTGCCTCAGCGTGCCCTCATGGGTCATGCCGATCTTCCGCATGAGCCGGCCCGATGCGGGATTACCCGCAAAATGCTCAGCGTCAATTCGTCGAAGCCGGCGGACTTCGAATCCGTACTGCAGAACCAGCCGCGCGGCTTCGGTTCCGTAGCCCTGATTCCAATACGGCACCGCGATCCAATAGCCCATGGTTGCGCGATTGTGTTCCCGGTTGATCGAGAGCCCGATCGCCCCAATCAATGCGCCAGTATCACGTAAAGTCACGGCCCAGGTGACACCTTCACCCGAGCTGAACTCCGTCTCGTGAGTGCCGATCCACCCTTCCGCTGCTCCATCCGGGTATGGGTGCGGAATGTTGAGCGTGGTGGCTGCAATCCGCTCATCACCCGCCAGAAGTTGCACGTTTCGGGCATCCCCGAGCACAAAGCCGCGCAGCTTGATTCGCTTACCCAGCAAGACCGGAATCGTCGTTACTTGTGTTGCCCTCTCAGGCGCGCTCATGACGGGGATTGAGCCGGGCTGGCGCTCGGCGCGGGCGTCTCTTCGTGATGCAGGAACGACTTCGCCCAGCCGAGGCCGAACGACACGCCGATCAATGTTCCCGCTGCGTAGTCCACCGGCATCGGCTGCACCCACGCGGGCAGTGACCGCAGAATGTACGCATCCACCAGCGGGCCCGGCAGCATCACCATACCGACCATGTATCCCACCGCGCCGAACAAACAAGGCGAAGCAAACAGCAGAATCGGCTGAACATGGGGCGACATCAACCGGCCAACCAGGCCGCACGCAATCCCGCCGAGAATGGCCGCCCCCAGCACCTGCCCCTTGTCCGGCGACTGCGCGAACAGCCAGACCACCGGCAGCATCAGGACGCCGCACCCCATCTGAATCAGTGCCTCCCGGCTGAAGTACGGACTCGGATGCACGTGGAACACGTTCGGCTCCACATCCGGCAAAGGACCGGCAATCCGGAACACCGTCCACGACATCCCCGCCAGAAGAATCGTCCAGATAATCGCCTCCACCACAAGCGGCGTCAGCGCACCGTCGCCGAAGGCAAGCACTTCCAGCGACCCCATCCGCCGCGCCAGCACGAACACGCCGCAACCCAGCACGAACAAGCCCACCGCCGCGTTACTGAATCGACCGACCACCCCCGCGATCACCGTTGAAATCGCCAGCACGGTCAGCGTGATGATCCAGGCCGGCACCATCGACTCGGCCTGCAACAGCGTCGGCGACGCCGCCCCGGTGGGAAACACGATCCAACCGGCCGCGATCGCGCAGATCATGCCCGAGAGAACAATGCCGAGGATCAGACTGGTGTTTCGCTGTATCACTTCGCCCATAGTTCATGTATTGGACCGCGAAACGGGCGCCCCGGCAACCGGCGGCACACCGCGAACCTCGAATCCACATCCGCACAGCGTTTCGCTATCCTTCGCGGCATGACCGAATACGATTCGCATGCCCCGCTGGAGCTGACCGGCGCCCCCCTTTCGCTGACCGATGTCGAATCCGTCGCCCGCCGACTGCGCCCGGTCCGTCTGACGGATGCAGCCCGCACCGAAGTCAGCCGCGCCCGCGCGATCGTCGATCAGTTCGCCCGCGGCTCGGATGCGATCTACGGCGTGAACACCGGTTTCGGCTCACTTTCACGCGAACGCATCGATCCTGATGACATTGAGCACGTGCAGCACAACCTGCTGCGCTCCCACGCCGCCGGCGTCGGCGAACCGCTTCCGGCCGAGGTCGTCCGCGCCATGCTCCTGATTCTCGCCGCCAGTCTGACCCGCGCGCGTTCGGGAGTGCGGGCGGAACTGATCGATCTCATTCTCGAACTGCTGAACCACAACATCACGCCGGTCGTCCCCTCGCGCGGCTCGGTCGGCGCTTCGGGCGATCTCGCTCCCCTCGCCCACGCGGCCCTCGTCCTCATCGGCGAAGGCGAAGCCACGCTCGGTACCGAAACCCTGCCCGGCCGCGCTGCCCTTGAACGCGCCGGTCTCACGCCGCTTGCCCTGTCCGCCAAGGAAGGCCTCGCGCTGATCAACGGCACACATCTGATGACCGCGATCGGCTCGCTCGCGTTGTGCGATGTCGAACGACTGCAACACGCCGCGATCGGCGCGGCGGCGATGGCGGTCGATGCCTGCCGCGCGACCGATCGCACGCTCGATCCGCGCATTCATGAAGCGCGGAACCAGCCCGGCCAGCAGCGTGTCGCTGCGCTCATGCGCGAACTGCTCGAGGGTTCCGAGATCGTGCTCGCGCACTACGAGAACGATCCGCGGGTTCAGGATCCGTATTGCCTGCGCGCTGCGCCGCAGGTGATCGGCGCTGCGTTCGATACGATCGAAAACGTCCGCCGGGTGTTCGCCGATGAACTCGGCGCGGTGACCGACAACCCGCTGGTCTTTCTCGACGGCCCGGACATCGACCCCGCGGACTGGAGCTACCAGCCGTTCGCCGCATCGATTCTGTCCGGCGCGAACTTTCACGGCATGCCGGTCGCCATCGCGCTGGACACGCTGCCGATCGCGCTTTCGCATCTGGCCGGCATCGCCGAGCGGCGCATCTACTGGCTGCTCGCTGCCAGCGACAGTGAGAACCCCGTCAACGTCTACCTCAGCCCGAAGCCCGGCCTGCACAGCGGTCTCATGATCGCCCAGTACACCGCCGCCGCGTGCTGCAACGAACTGCAGACGCTCTGCACCCCGGCGAGCGTGGCGAACATTCCCACTTCGGCGGGCATCGAGGATTACAACTCCATGGGCGCGACTTCAGCGCACCAGGCCCGGGCCGCGGTCGATCTTGCCCGGTACGTGATCGCGATCGAACTGCTCGTCATGGCCGAGGCGTTCGAGTATCAGCGGCCCCACCGCAGCGGCGCGGGGGTGGAACGGATCTACGAGACCATCCGCGCGGCGGTGCCGAAGCTGACCGCCGATCGCCCGCCGGCCCCGGACATCGCCGCGATCGCGGAACTGATCGCCGATGGCGCGTTCGACCTCCGCGCGCAGCGCAAGCCGTAACGCTCCACATAGGACGACAGTTCAGGGGGCAGGATCATTCACCGCGCGGCTGCGAAACCCGAACCCCCGGATTCCCCGAAACCCGCGCACCGCATTCCGTGCAGACCGGACTGGTACCAACTGGATAAGCGCACATCTCACACAACCGCCGCTTGCGGCGTAGCGCACGCCGCGCTGCGAACGACGCGAAGAACAGCAGCCAGAGAAGCAGCGCATAGAAGAGAGTGTTCAAGAGCGTTCCAAGAAAGAGTGGCCCGTATGGGATCGCGCGATGACCACTATCGAACCACTCAGGGAGCGATATCACTATGGCTTTATCTTTCTCGACAGGCCCGTTCGCAGCGTCCGGTGCCCACGGGCTGGCGGCGTAAGGCGTGTATGCTGTCTGACGCAGCGCGCCGTTCACCGATCGCATCGGCCAGCCCGCGCTGTACACGAAGAGAATCTCCCGAGCAGGCAAGGCATCAATACTCCGAGGTGCAATCCGGCGTTGACCATCCGGCTCGACCACCACCGGCGTGGTCACGATGTTTGCGCGAAATCCCGGCGAGACAAACCGCCACGCGTAGTCAGGCAAGTAGCCCGGTAGATTCAGCGGATGGTCGTACCAGAGGTTGTATTCTTCCTCAGTTGGCATTCCGCCGGACCATGTTCCAACATAAACAAGACAAAAGACAAGGGCAACTCCCAACTGCATCAGCAATCCGAACGCGAGAAAGAAAAGGAGTTTGCAGAATGCACGCTTCACAGTTCACTTGTCCTCGAAATCACCGCGCCGCATTCGGTGCAGACCGGACTGGTTCCAACGGGGTACGCGCACTTCTCACACAACCGCCGCTTGCGGCGTAGCGCACGCCGCGCCGCGAACGGCGCAAAGAAAAGCAGCCAAAGCAGCAGCGCGTAGAAAATCGTGTTGATGAGAAAGCCCGGCAAGAGCGGAATCAGTGGCAAACGGCGTTCTGTGAGACTGCCGTCCGGGTTTCCTTTGGAAATGTCGATCCCGGTGCGAAGTCCTGCTGCTTCGTGCGCAGCTTCGACGAGCTTCATGGCCCGTGGACCCGCACGGACACCGTGTACTTCCCATCGTAACGCACGGGCTGGAATACCGAATTGTCGGATAACAAGCATAACCCATGTCTTGTCGGTTCCGGGACCGGAATGCTTCCAACTCGCTTCGACATCGCCACCGGAAATCTCGATCATGGTGATGCCGACCCAAGTTTCTGTTTGTTCGATCGCCCTGTTGGGCGCCGGCCAGCCAAGATTCTCCAGATACGCTGGCCATCCATCCGGCGTTTCGATGGTCTCTTCACCAAACCGACGATCTTGCGGCAACCACGCTGCCAAACCCCACACCACCGCAACATTCACCAGCGCCCCGCCGACGAACAGTAGCAGCGCGATCACAATCGTTCGCTTCCAGCGCCGGCCGCGGCCCCGGATGGTCTGCTGCTGAGCCCCTTGCAGGGAATGTTGCGGGGATTGCGCACGCGTCTCCGACATGGCGACATTGTAAGCCGGCACACCCGGCCGGGTACGGCGGCTTTGCGAGCGACCCAAGGCGTTACCATGCCCCCATGACCACCATCGCGTTTCTCATCGCTGCCAACATGCTCAAGGATCATCCGCAGGTGCGGAGTGATCATTGGGAGCTCGACCGCGAGTGGGAACCCATCCACGCCGCGTGCGCTGCGCGCGGCATCACACTCGAGCAAATCATCTGGGATGATCCCGCATTCGATCCCGATACGTTTGACGCCATTGTGATCGGCACCACCTGGGATTATCCCGAGCGGCCCGGTGAGTTTGTTCGAACGCTCGAACGGCTCAGCGCACGTCGGCCGCTGTTCAATTCACTGGCGACGGTGAAGTGGAATCTCTCCAAGGCATACCTGCGAGATCTCGCAGCACGAAACGTGCTGACGATTCCGACCCTGTGGCGCGAGCGTGCGGATGCGCCCACCATCGCCAACGCGTTTGATGAACTGCAAACTGATCAAATCGTCATCAAGCCGCAGGTGGGCGCCAGCGCGTGGCGACAAGCGCGGCTCAAGCGCGGCGAGGCGTTGCCGCCCTCTGAACTGCTCCCGCCCGGTCGGTGCCTGATCCAGCCGTTTCTGCCTGCGATTCTCGATGAGGGCGAGTACTCGTTTCTCTTCTTCAACGGCACGTTCTCGCACTGCGCTCGCAAGATGCCCGCCCAGGGCGACTACCGCATCCAGGCGATGTACGGCGGTTACGAGCAGATGTACGAACCGACGGATGCGGAGATCGCCATGGCGCGCAGCACGCTGGATGCGATCGATGAGCCGCTGCTTTACGCGCGGGTGGACATGGTTCGGATCCCGAGCAGCGAGCTTGCAGTGATGGAAGTCGAGCTGATCGAGCCGTATCTGTATCCGGATCAGGGGCCGCACATCGGCGAGAACTTTGCCGCGGCCCTGGAAACGATGCTGCATCAGCGGGTGTGATGGACAGCAGCATTGCTATCGCAGCGCGTTTTTTCGAAGCGGCCGCGAGGGGCGTTTCATGCTTCGGACTTTCCCGCATCCCTTCTCGCAAACTGTGCGCCGCATTCCGTGCAGACCGGACTGGTTCCGACGGGATACGCGCACTTCTCACACAACCGCCGCTTGCGGCGTAGCGCGCGCCGCGCT
>RECV01000148.1 GCA_007693845.1 Phycisphaerales bacterium | reverse complement strand
TTCAATTCCATGAAGAAACTGCAGGGAATACGGCATTTCAACGTCCGCCGCCGCCGCCGCCACCGAAACCACCACCACCGCCGCCGCCACGGCCGCCGCCCTGCTGCAAACTACGAATCTGCTCGGTGAGTTGTTCTTCCTGAACCTGCAAGGCCAGTCGACTCATGCCGTGCACGACCATCAAGCGATTCTCCAGTGCGGGATACCGCCGCATCATGCCGCGGATCTGCCGAACATTCTGGCGGGCACCGCTGAGATGACGGATGGGATCTTCCTCGCCGGCTAATCGCATATGCCGTTGTATCTCGCGGTTGAGGTCCACTACACGGTCGTAGGCCGATCGCCAATCTTCGATATGCCTTTCGACCAGGAGCGGCGCCTTGTCTTCAAGAACCCGGTATTCGCGATACCCCATCAGCAGGGCCAAATCGTCAAGCGTTTCGGCGGTTCCCTTGCTGATCGCGAAGTCTTCAGCCATTTTTGCATTGAAGTTCGCAGTCCGGCTTCGGCTGGAACTCACGATGAACTCACCGTCGAGATTCAGGGACCAACGAACCTCCCGGCCGCGCCACCGGCCGCTCAAATAGCGGTCAGGGCGAATCATTGCTTCCCCCAGCACGGACTGGTGACCGCCCCTGATGATGAACGAGTTGGCGATATTGACCCACGCAGCCACCATCTTGGCGCGGACATCTTCATCCTGCCAGCCGGCCGCCATGGAGAAGATCTGCTCCAAGCCGACCAGATTCGCATCCGGCGCCATGTACATCTCGGGAAACGCCATCGCGATCAACGAACTGACGCCGACTGAGTCCTGCACCCACATCACCTGACGGAAGTCACTCAGTTCCTGCTGAAGCATCGTCACCAGCTCACGGTATTCTTCGAGCAGGTGCGCCATCCCCTGCTCGGTCGGATCTGCAAACGAAATCATGAGATCGTCCAGGTGCGAGCAGTCCAGCTTCCAGATCACCACATCCGGACGATCGCGCTTGATGGCCTCAACCACCTCACGGTAAGCGGACGGATGAATGTCCGTTCCCATCTGGCCACGCATCGGAACCACCGAAAACGAAATCAAACTGTCATCGTCCGGATCACCTTCGGTCAGACCCCGCGTCCGCGAGCGGTCTCGATCCCGATCACGTTCGGAGTCTCGATCACGGTCTGTCTCACGGGGCTGCGGCCGATCCTCGGCCGGTTCGCTCTCGGTCGGGACATCGCGCTCGATCTTGAGAATGTCCGCCCGATTCAGCGTCAACGGCGTTGAGATGTTGATCGTCCGATCCACGTATCGGAAGACGATCCGATCACCGGTTTCTTCTTTGATTTGGCCGGTGAGTACGCGACCGTCACGCATGTGAAGGACATCGTGCGTGTTCTCGCCGGTTTCCGCGGTTGTCATAGCCGCAGATGCCGCGGATTCGAAACCACCGGCCCATCCCGCCGGGATGCCGCAAACCACTGCAGCGATCAGGACGACGGCCAATCCCAGACTGTTACGCATCATTGATGAACTCCTCGATGGATTCGGTCGGTGCCGCTGCAGACGAAACAGTTCGCCGCACCGATGTATTAAAACACGTGTGTCTACCCAGTATTCAGTGTATTCGACGTCTGGCCGGGAGAAAAGTTCGTTTTGAGAGAGTTTTCAGCACTCATCGATCAGTCGGTACCCCCATCTCCCGCCAGCGTGCGGCGAATCAGCCAGGCCAGCTCCAACGCCGACTCGGGATCGCGAATCTGACCTTCCAGTTGAGCATCGTACACCCCGTCGAGAATCCGGCGGAACTCGGGCCCCGGTGTCATGCCCGCTTCGATCAGATCATCGCCGCTCAGGAGCGGTTCCGGAGCCAGACCGGTCTTCTCCAGATCGAGCACCCGCCTGCGAATATCGATGAATTCCTGGCGATCGGCGGTCTGCACCAGCAGCAGCGCCTGGTTGAACGGCGGGCTGGCGGCAATCCGTTTCTGTCGGGCAATGCCCAGACGAGGCCAGGACGTCCGCAGCGCTCGGGAGTAATCCAGGGCATCCTTCAACGCATCGTACTCGGCGTTGGACAACATCAGCGCCCGCCGCCACCGCTTGGCCGCCTTGTCCGCCTCCACCGATTCACCGTGACGATCGAATATCCATGCCGCCAGCGCGGTTGCATATTCCACCGGTTCAGGGAGCTGGCCCAGCCGGGTTGGCGCGACCGTCAGGTTGGATTCGCCGAGTACCGTCTCATCCAGGCCGAGGTATTGCAGTTCCCATGCCGCAACCGCGCGGTTCTGGTCGAGCAGCATCCGACGCACTTCCTGGCCGATCCGCTCGCGACTGACTCCCTTGAGATTCTCCGCGTGTTGCCGAATGGCGTCGGCCGTGGCCTCCTCGAGACTGAAGCCGAACCTCGCGGTGAATCGCACCGCACGCAGCATCCGCAAACGATCCTCGTGAATGCGGTCGTGCGGGTCGCCGATCGCGCGAAGGGTGCGGGACTGGAGGTCCGTCTGCCCCCCGACGAAATCGATGATGCGTCCGGTCAGCGGGTCTTGAAAGAGCCCGTTGATGGTGAAATCGCGGCGGCGCGCATCGTGTTCCGCATCGGAGAAGTGCACCTCCTCCGGATGCCGGCCGTCGGAATACGGGCCGTCGGTTCGAAACGTGGCGGTTTCGATCGTGTGTCCGTGACGACGAATGAGCAGTACGCCGAAGGACTCACCCACAGCGTGCGCACGGGGAAAGACTTCCTTGATCTCTTCCGGGCGCGCGCTCGTTGCCACATCAAAATCCGTGGGCTCGTTGCCCATGAGCTGATCTCGTACGCACCCGCCGGCTAAGTAGGCCGTGTAACCCGCATCGGTGAGACGACGCACGATCCATGTGGCCGCCTCGCGCGCGGAACTGCGGTGCGATTCGCGGTCATCAGATTGAGCGGGCGGAGAAGCCATTCGTCTTAGGCATCAGTCAACGGAATCAGCCGGTGGATTGGCGGGCGCGTAGAGCAGGACCCACATATCGCGGCCGGTTCGGTGCACTTCGGGTCCGTCGAAGTCGGCCAGTTTGGCCCATACGTCAGACTCTTTTGGTTCAATCGGCGATCGCAGTACGAGAAATCCTGAATCGGCCATAATCGTTCGACAACGATTGGCCTGGGCCGTAATCCGATCCCGGCTATCTTCATCCAGCATCATCGCGTAAGGCGGGTCGATCAGAACGATTTCCGTCGCACGTGGGGCGGCCGACAGTATCTGCGGCGAAAGTGCATCGCCCTGGACGGCTCGGGCGCGGTCGCGACAACCGAGCATCTCGATATTCTCGTTCAGCAGCCGCAGGATTCCGCGATTCTGCTCGACCATGACCACCTCCTCGGCACCACGGCTTACCGCTTCGAGGCCCATGGTTCCCACGCCGGCAAACAGATCGAGAACGCGCCCCCCGTCAAACCAGCCCCGCAAGAGATTGAAGACCGTTTCCCGTGCTCGGGCAGAATACGGCCGTGTGTCTTCCGCATCGGCCGGTGTCTTCAGTCGCCGCCTTCGATATTCACCACCGATGATCTGGAGCATACCGCAAGCATCGCAAGCGACGGAGTGGACGTCAATCACGCGAAAGCCAGGGACCGTCAAAGATCGACTGGTGCTCCGGCTGAGGAACCGTACGGAACACGCTGGTGAACCCGCACGGGACCAGACGCGCCGGGCACATCTCGTCGCATCTGCCATCCTTACGGAACCGCACGAATCGCAACGAGACGAGCCCGTGGGGATCCCTTGATAGGGCCCAACTGAGTCCACAAGTAGCAACATTTGAGACGAGGTAGGCCGTTGCACTATTTTGGATTTTAGCTAAATTAATTGCATGAGTCGTCCCATCAATGGTCGTGATGTCTTTCGTGCGATTTCGCATCCGGCGCGTCGGAAGATCATCGAACTGCTGCAGGCGCGTGAACGCACCGTGGGCGATCTCGCGGCCGCGTTCAAATTCAGTCTCGCGACCCTCTCCGCGCACCTTCGCGTACTTCGTGAAGCCGGCCTGATCTCACAGCAACGCCAGGCCAACACCCGCCGCTACCGGTTGCGCCGCGCGCGACTGCGCGAAATCCGCCTGTGGACCGAACGCGTCGGATCGACATCCACTCCACGATGATCCCCTCCCCTCATCGCCGCTCGAACGCCCGAGCACCGTGGTTTCACCTGACTATCTGAGACTCACTGGATACTCAATGGACCGGATGACCGCGGCTGCAATCATGGCCTCGCGCAAGCCGGCTCTATGTCGTGATGGTCGCCTGTGTGCGCGAGCTGCTCACCCTCCTCAGCACCATCGCCGCGACTTCGCAGGGTTGGAACCCAAAATGCTAAACCCACGGTTGATAATCGGCATAGCTGCTTCGCGGGGAGAACTCCGCAGGACGACGTGATTCGATGGCCCTACGGGCGGTTCATGCAGACTCAACGCGACCGTCCGGCTCGCTATGATGGCCCGGTCATGGTCAATCTTGCTGGAGAAATCCCACAATCCCTGCGCACCCGCGCCCGATGGGAAGAGCTCGGCCCGAGCCGGATTCCCTCGATGCTCGTGGTGCCCGATTGGGACGCTTCCCACTCGGTCCCGACGGTTCTCTGGATGCACGGCCGCACGGTGAACAAGGAACTCGATCCCGGCCGGTACCTTCGTTGGATGCGAGGGGGCTTTGGCATCTGTGCCGTTGACCTGCCCGGTCACGGTGAGCGCTTCGACGAAGTGCTGCAACAGCCCGAGCGGACGCTAGAGGTTGTGATGCAGATGTCGAATGAGATTGACGGGATCACGGAGGCGTTGGAGGCCTACGGACTTTTCGACCTAACCCGACTCGCCATCGGGGGGATGTCGGCGGGCGGTATGGCCACGATCCAGAGATTGACCCGGCCGCACACATTCCGCTGCGCGACCGTGGAAGCCACGAGTGGATCATGGGCGCACCAGCAGCATCGCTCGATGTTTCGTCATCTGCCCGCGGCGCAACTCCGCAATCTTGATCCCATGCAGCGACTTGATCACTGGCGCGACATCCCGTTCCTCGCGATACACGCCAGGCAGGATGAGTGGATCGACTACAACGGACAGGTTGCGTTCATCGATGCACTCCGGACACGATCGGAACGTCCCGAGCAGATCACTTTGATCAGTTACGACGAGACCGGCGCGCCGAATGAACATGCGGGCTTCGGTCGATACGCAGCGGATGCCAAGAATCGACAACTCGAATTCCTGAAGCAATGGCTGTTGTGAACGGCCTTCGCAGTGATCGTGTGCGGTATCGCGTCCGGGTGCTGGTCGCAATCTGAGAAAATCTTTCGTTCACTTCGCGTTCACTTCACATCCGGCGACGCCGACTTGAAATCAACGCAGATCCCGCCAGCAGCAAGACGGCTCCCGGCGCGGGAATGACGATGTTTGAACTGATAATCGAAGTAACCGAGACGGTGTCCCCCGGATCGATGTCGAGAGTCCACTGAAACGCGCCGGTGAAGTCAGCCGCCAGCAACGGGGATTGTGGTGAGGACAAATTGACTATGCTTGGCGACGTGAGCTTGTTGAACAGCCTATTGAAGTGCTGGTAGTCGTACGCATCCGCTCCGATGCCCTGCCAGTGGACGAATTCGTTACCCTTGGAAATGTCCAGCAGGTTGGAATTCAGCGCGTTCGCATTGTTCAGCGACGGGGCTCCGCCGGCATTGATGTCCGCGTAGTGAAAGAGCGAAATCGTGAACGCCGAGGAGGACGTGTTCGTCAGCGACATGGTTTGCGTGAGCGTGGCCTCATTCGGCGCTCTGCCGTCCTGAAGTTCAATGGTCAACTTCGCATCCAGAATGCCGCCGGCCAGTCCGCTCCATTCGTAGCTGCCCGTGGATGAAAACATGCCGCTTGTGGTGGGGTTTCCCTGACTCTCGCTGAACATGAACTGGCGGTTGTGCATGCCATCGATGCGAAAGTGCCAACTCTGCTGCGAGAGGTGGTTGGCCGATGAACCGATGGACGGCCGAAAGTTTGTGGACCCGCCGGAGGTTCCCGTCGCGCTGCTCGGCAGTGAGGAATCAAACAGTGCGTTTCCGTCGAACAGAACCAGGGATGCGTCAGCTGGGCGACTGCTTGCGCACACGATCACGGCCCCTGCGAGGACCGCTGCAAACATGCCGGCACTTCGTCGGTCTGTATTCTTCATGATCATCAACTCTCTCCATCCGCGGCCTTGTCGACCGCCTTGGGAATCAATGAGATCGCCGCGCCCCACCCAATTGCGGACGGCTCAAATGCTTCCTCAGATCTCTCTTCTCTTGACGAACAAGCTCTGCCCGGCCGTGGCAAGGACGATCCATACGATGGGCCGCTGCCGAAACTTGCCATCTCTTCTCATCTGTACGAAGTTCCGAGTGTTTTTGATCCGGAAAAAACCGTTTACACCCCCAAAATCTCCGGACAAGGCGGCGTGATACGCCAACTTTCACCAGCTTTCCGCCGAATCCGATTCCGCGACGCCGACACTATCCGAACAAGAGTTGAATAGGGACTGCCCGCACGGCGTGGCTGAGCTACGATGTCCGGTCATGACCACTTTGCCTATGTCACAAGTCCCCGATGAGCGGGGCCGATTCGGCCGCTTCGGCGGACGATACGTGCCGGAGACACTTTTCGGCGCTTTGGAACAGCTCGAAGCCGAATACGAGCGGGCGATCAACGACCCCGCGTTTACGCATGAACTCCACGCGCTGCTGCAGACCTACGTCGGACGCGCCACGCCGCTCACGCACTGCCCCCAACTCACCGCGGCGACGGGCGGGGCGCAGATCTGGCTCAAGCGAGAAGACCTCGCCCATACCGGCGCGCACAAGATCAATAACACGATCGGACAGGCCCTCCTGGCCCAGCGAATGGGTAAGCAGCGTATCATTGCGGAAACCGGGGCCGGTCAGCACGGCGTCGCCACCGCCACCGCGTGCGCCCGTTTTGGCCTGTCGTGCGAGGTGTACATGGGCGCGGAAGATGCCCGGCGTCAGTCGCTGAACGTCTTCCGCATGAAACTGCTCGGCGCGCAGGTGAACGTGGTCGAGACCGGTTCGCGCACGCTCAAGGATGCGACCAACGAAGCCATGCGCGACTGGATGGGTTCGGTTGAGACGACGCACTACATTCTCGGGTCTGTGGTCGGCCCGCACCCCTTCCCGCGCATCGTGCGTGATTTCCAGAGTGTGATCGGCCGGGAGACGCGTGAGCAATGCCTCGCGCAGATCGGCCGCCTGCCCGAGGCGATCGTGGCGTGTGTCGGCGGCGGCTCCAATGCGGCGGGAATCTTCTATCCGTTCGTCGACGACGTCGGCGTGGAACTGATCGGCGTCGAGGCGGGCGGACGATCGACCACCGCGGGCGAACACGCGGCCCCCCTCGCCCACGGCCAGCCCGGCGTACTGCACGGCTCACTCAGCTATGTCCTGCAGGACGAGTTCGGCCAGACGGCGGATGTGCATTCCTGCTCGGCCGGGCTTGATTACCCCGGCGTCGGCCCTGAACACGCCTACTGGCACGATGCCGGTCGCGTCAGCTACACCGCGGTCAGCGATGACGCGGCACTGGCGGCCTTTCGTTGTCTGGCGGAAACCGAGGGACTGATTCCCGCCCTCGAGACCGCCCACGCGGTGGCGGAGGCCATCGAGCGGGCCGCCCGCATGTCGCCGGAACAACACCTGGTCGTCAACCTCTCCGGCCGGGGCGACAAGGACGTTCAGGAAGCGATGCGGCTGCTGGGCGAGACACCGAAGCCGTAATTTTCAAAAATTTTGGGTCCGAGAACCCGTCGTATCGAGCGGATTTCGGCCGACAAGGTCCGAGAAGTCCCGATGGTCCGATGCTGTGGCCGCCACGATCCGGGGTCCGATTCTGCGGGTAAGGAAACGCTTCTCAAATGCCGGAGTCTCGGTCTTCCAATGCGAAGGGAAGTCATTGATCGATCTGGTGTCTTCTGATCGGAGCGCCGATGTCCGACTCTGAGGTGCTCGTTTTGACAGGAGCTCGCACGATGTATCGATTCTCGCACTGTTTGCCGCCCCGTTCGCGTATCAATCCGCTCCGAGTCGCCGGCCTGGCGGGTCTGGTCGGATGCGTGCTCGCCATGGGCTGCGTCAAAGCCGATCAGATCGACTACGCGCGAAAGATGACGGCGGTTATCGCGCCCGGACCGGCGGAGAATGATGACATCGCCCTGGCCTTCGGGCTCGATCAGTACCGGCCGGGCTACGACGCCACACTGGCTGAGGCGGCGTCGGAACGTGATGAAGATCGCATCTCCCTCTCCTCGCGATAAGCGAACCGTTCACCACAATCCACGACCTCGGCACGACACGGGCGCCGACGAACCGACCGTTGAGCCGCGCGTTCGCCACGGCTCGCATCCCTTACCTCCTGCCAAGAAAGCGGCCCGGAGCATTGCTCCGGGCCGTGTTGATTAGCTTCACAAATTTTCAGTGATCCAACTCGCGGCTGGGAATCAATCCCGGCGGGCCGCGTGACGCTGATCTTCGCTCATCGATCCAAGCGCGCGGGCCTGAAGGATCAACAGGGCCGTGCTGACCTGCGGATCGAGACCCTTGGTGAGCAGTTCGTTCACGTGCGGCCGATCGGGATGATCGTGGACCAGATTGCCATCCTCATCCTGAGGGATGATGTCCGCTTCCTGCCGCAGCACGATGGACCTCTCGACCTGAGAAGGCGTCATGCGAACTTCGATGTCCGGATCAACGCCCCAGACGGTAGCGCCCTCACGGCGGTGCACGAGTCGTCCTTCGCGCTCACCGGATGCGGGCGGAAGGCGATAGTACTGAGTCGTGAGCTTGAGAGCTGCATTCGGCGCGACCTGGTGGACCGTCTGCACGCTGCCCTTGCCGAAGCTGCGTTCGCCGAGCACAACCGCCGCGCCGTGGGCCTGAAGCGCGCCGGCGACGATTTCGCTGCCGCTGGCGGCCCCTTTGTTGATGATCACCACCGTGGGCACATCGCCGAACTCCGCGAGATTCGGGCGGGCGATCTGGTTCCACTCGGTGATGCCGTTCTTCCGCTCACCGGAGACGATGGAGCCACGCGAGAGGAACAGGTTCGTGATGCGGACCGCGCTGGTCAGGAGACCGCCCGGGTTGTAGCGGAGGTCGAGAATCAACCCCTGCGGCGAGCCGTCGCGGTTCATCTCACGCCAGGCGTTGCGCAGATCGTTGTAGGTCTCTTCATTGAAGCTGGTCACGCGCACGTATCCGATGCGGCTCACCGGATCGATGAACCAGTCCCATTCGGGGTCACCTTCATCGGAGATGCCGGTCTTCCACCAGCCGCGCACGGAGTGCAGCTTGATGTTGTCACGGACGATCTCGTAGACCAGCATTTCGTCGTAGCCGTCACGACGGATCGCGAGGGTCACGGTTTCGCCCTTCGGGCCGGTGATGCGATCAACGGCATCATTGAGAGACCAGCCAACGGTGGACTCGCCATCGACCTCGACGATCTGGTCATCGGGCTTGATGCCGGCAAAGTACGCGGGCGTTCCTTCGAGGGGATTGACCACTTCGATTTCTCGCTTGTCATTGTGTCGGATCAGAATGCCCACGCCGACGAAGTTGCCTTCGGTGGCCTGGCGGAAGCGGCGCAGCGCATCCGGCCAGATCACCTCCGTGAATTCATCGAGCTGACGCATGGCGCCGTCCCCGAATTCACGATAGATCACTCTCTCTTCGAGCTCGAGCGTCTTCTTGTTTACATCCGACAATCGGCCGAGCAACCGACTGGAGTACCAGTTATCGAGATCACGGTCATTGGCCTTGCGCAGATCGTCCAGCTCTTTCTCGATCGCGCGATTCCACTGCTCCACGCGCTGACGATTATTGAGGGACGAAAACGTCTCTTCGAGCTGATTCGTGGTCGCCAGGAGTTTGAGGGATCGGAGTCCACCTTCGAGAAGCGGACGCCAACCATCGCCTTCGATGTGCTCGCGTGCCGCCACACGGAGCGACTCTCGCAACATGCGGAAGTCGATTCCTTCGGCTCGTTCGCGCCAGTCCGTCGCGGTTGCCGGGTTGAATTCGCCGAGCGGTTCTTCGCCCTGCCGCTTGAGCGCGGCGTTTCGCATTTGGTGCAGTTCACGCGGGGCGTAACGGGAAATCAACGCCACACGCTGATTGACCAGTTGCAGTTCGCGGTCATACTCGCGGTATTCATCCTGCAGTTCCGTATCGTCGTAAAGCGTGCGGACGCGGAAGAGCAGTTCCTGTGCCAGCAGCCAATTGCCGTCGGATTTCGCCCGCGGCAGTTCTTTCTTCGCGCGGTCGATCAGTCGCTGAATGTTTTCATCATGGAAGGCATCTTCCAGACGATCGCTCAATGTCTGAACTTCCACGGCTTTCCGGAGAGCGCCGGAGATGTCGCCGTCTTCCATGTGTTCGAGCATCGCGGCGTAGGCCTTTTCCCGGGCTTCTTCACGCTGCTGATCGGAGGCCTTCAGATTCTGCTGATGGGTTTGCAGCGTGTTCCGGAAGGTGTCAGCGCTTTTTTCCGCCTTGACGTCGGCGGGGAGATTGTCGAGATACCGCTTGAGCGCCGAGCCATCGCCGCGCAATGCCGTCTCCCAGACGCTCTTCGACCAGTCCTGTACCGGAGAGTCCGCGTTCGGCACGGCCGTACCCATGCTGAGGGCGGCGGTCGCCAGCATTGCGCACACGGCCAGGGTCATCGGAACACATCGTGTGATGGATCTCTTCATCGTGAAGGGCTACCTGTGTGAGAGAATGAAAGTGATGTGACTGTTGGCGAAGAGGGACGAAGGGTCGCCTTCAACGGGATCTCCGGCGGAGAAGTCGGGACGGTCGAGACGAAATTGGTGTTATCGGCCTCGCCACCCATTGGTACAACTCCCGGGCAGCATCGGCTATTGCCTTGAATTGCTTCACGCCTTTGCACGGCTCGGTCTTCCTTGCTGCAAGACTCAACGGTGATATCGACCCTGCCCGCCTATTTTGTACCGATATCACACATCTGAGTTCGCCAAATTCCGGATGTCGCAACACCGAATCGAATTCGGCGTATCCTTTGTCAGGAGATTCGGACGTGATGAAATCGCTTTTCTGCAGAGTCGTTCGGAGTTGATCCACGTGATCACGATTGCTGCCCAAGTCGAAGGGATCGACGGCCTGAGCCGCGTTCTCTGGTTGTTCGGACTCATCACGCTGCTCTTGCTGCTGATCTTCCTGATGATCACGGTCATCGCGGTTCTTCGTCATCGCCGCCGGATTCGGTCGCAGAAACTCCGGAAGCGGCCGGAGCCGAACGCCTGGGAGGAGGCCGGCCGACGGACCGAGCCGTATGAACCCCGGCCGAAGAACATCGATTGAGCCGTGCGGCCGGAGCCGACGACCGAATGGAAGCAGCTCAATATCACGACGATGAATCGTTCTTCGCAGCGCTGCCGGGATCTCCATTGTCGCGGCTGAATTCCGCCTCGAACTCCAGCACCCGGTCGTGATCGGGACGTCGTCGCTGGGCCTCCCGGAGCCACTGGCGGGCTCTCTCACGGCGTCCCTCGGCCAGCCGGGCACGGCCGGCGTGGACCGCCCACCGCCACGCCTCCTCATGGTGTTCGTTGGCGGAAAACACCAGCGTCCAGACCTCCCCCGCCGCTTCAACCTCGTCGATTTCTTCCAGCGAACGTCCGAGTTCATCCGCAACCATCGGACGAGACCGCTCCGCGGCCGGCAGCGGCATCAGCAGTTCCGCAGCGGTTCGGGGATCCCCGCTCCGCCGATGAATCCCCGCTTCGATGACCCGAAAGCTGAGTTCGCGCGGATCGATCCGGCGGGCCTCGCGAATCCAGTCGAGCGCCGCCTCATATTCACCGCGTTCAACATAAAGATTGGCCAGTGAAGCGTACACAAGCGGCTCGTCGGGACTCAGTTCCAGAACGCGGTTCAAGCGCGTCTCCGCCCGGTCCGCTTTGCCCTGAAGCAGCAGGACCTGGGCCGCAAAGAACCCGTGTTTCGTCTCGCCGGGGTTGATCTCATCCGCTCGTTCGAAGTGCTGCAGCGCCATCTCGAAGAGTTCCGCGGCCTGGGCGACCTCGCCCGCACTCTGGTGCAGGCCGGCGTCGGCCGGCCGAAGCTCCGTGGCGTGACGGTAGTGCTCGTAGGCCTCCTGCATCAATTGACGCGAGGCACGCTGCCGCCCCTGTTCCCGTTTTTCGGACGCCTCGGCGAGCAGGGTCTGGGCAAAAAGCTCGCGCGCTCTCGGCTCGTTCGGGGCCCGATCAATCAGTCGCAACAGAATCGCGCGGGCCCGGGGCAGATCGGCGGAGGCGAAGTACTGTTCCGCGGCATCCAGCGAGGCCTCGATCGCGCTGGCACCGACCGTTGAGTCCGATTGGGGCGTTCGCTCGGGTTCCGGCGTGGCGGCCATCTCGCCCCCATCGCAGCCGATCAGCACCGGCAGCGTGATGAGGGCCAACAGAGCCAGCGGGCGGGCACAGGGGTGTGGCTGGAGTATCATGCGGGGTTCCATGATCAAGACCGAACTTGCCAAATCGTACACTCCCGCTGAGACGGAGGACATCGTTCGCGCGAAATGGGATGAAGCCGGCGCGTTTCACGCGGAGGCCGGGCCTGCGGCCGAGTCAGCTCGCGCGGGCAAGCCCTACGCGATCATGATCCCCCCGCCAAACGTCACCGCGGCACTTCACCTCGGCCACGCGTTCAACAACACGCTGCAGGATGTTCTCGCCCGTGCTCACCGGATGAAGGGGTTCAACACGCTCTGGATGCCCGGCACGGACCACGCCGGCATCGCCACGCAAACCGTGGTCGATAAGCGCCTCCAGCATCTGGGAGAACCGTCGCTGAAGAATTACAAAGAGCGCGAGGCCGAAGGCGGCCGCGATGCTTTCATCGCCAAAGTCCAGCAGTGGAAGGATGAGTACGAAGCGACCATCCTCGATCAGCTCAAGGCGATGGGCTGCTCGTGCGATTACGACCGCACGCGTTTTACGATGGATGAAGTCTGCGCCAAGGCCGTGCGCGAAGCGTTCTCTCGGCTGTTCAAGGACGGACTCATTTACCGCGGCAAGCGGCTGGTGAACTGGGATCCCGTCACGCAGACCGCGCTCGCGGATGATGAAGTCGAGATGCAGGAAGTGGATGGCCACTTCTGGTATCTGAGGTATCCGCTCGTGCATCCTTCGGAGAATCCGAGCGATCCGATGGATTGCCAGGAGGTCACCTGGTCGGAACTCGCGGCCCGGGGCTATCCCGGCGCGGGGAAGCGGCCGGATGAAGAAGTCGCCTGGGTGACGGTCGCGACCACCCGGCCGGAAACGTACCTCGGCGATACCGCGGTGGCGGTCAATCCCGATGACCCGCGCGCCAAGCCGCTGCGCGGCCTGATGGCGCAACTGCCGCTCGTCGGCCGGGTCATTCCGATCATTGAGGATGACTACGTCGTGATGCCCGATCCGAATGCATCGGACCCTAAAGCGCAGTACGCCAGCGGCTTCCTGAAGGTCACCCCCGCGCACGATCCGAACGATTACGAAATCGGTGAGCGTCACAACCTCGACAAGATCAACGTCATGGCGCCGGATGCCTCGATCAGCGATAAACATGGCTGGGAAGACATCGGCGATGCGCATCTCTTCGTCGGCAAATCGCGCGAGGAAGCGCGCAAACTGGTCGTGAAGGAGTTCGAAGCGCGCAATCTGCTCGAAGCGGTGAAGGCGTATCGCCACAGCGTCGGGCACAGTTATCGCAGCCACGTGCCGATCGAGCCGTACCTCAGTGATCAGTGGTACGTGAAGGTGACCGATGATCGATTGAAGGGCGAAGCGCTGCGGGCGATGTCACGCGATCAGTTTGACGGCGAACCGCCCGCGCGCGAACAAATCGCCCCGGGCTTGCCCGGGACCGGCGCGGGATCGAACGATGATGGCGGCCGTTCGTCAACCCCGGCCAAGGCCGGGGCTAAATGTGAGGGTGATGCGGAGTTACGATTTTTTCCCGCGCGGTACGCCAAGACGTTTCAACAGTGGCACGAAAACCTGCGCGACTGGTGCATCAGCCGCCAACTCTGGTGGGGGCACCGGATTCCGGTGTGGCATAAGCGAGTGACACTCACGGCAGAGAATTGGACCGATGAACTGCTCAAGTGGGGATGGGACAGTTACGTCGAAGGCAACTGGGAAGACGACGGCATCGTGGTACGAATCGTGCGCACAAGCGACGGTTCAGTCGTTGATCCAACTGTTGATCCGCTGATGCCCGTCACGAAGGACACGGAAGGCGAATACGACATCTTTATCTGCATGCGCGATGAAGCGTGTTTTCTCAAATCTCAAATTTCAAATCTGAGATTTCAACAAGACCCCGACGTGCTTGACACGTGGTTTTCTTCCGCGCTCTGGCCGATCTCGACACTGGGCTGGCCGGACCCGGATGCCTTTCCGGATGAGATTCCCGAAGGCAGCGCGCTGCTGGAGACCTTCAATCCTTCCAGCGTGCTCTGCACCGCGCGCGAGATCATCACCCTCTGGGTCAGCCGCATGGTGATGTTCAATCGCTACTTCCGCGATCACACTCTGCCCTTCCGCCACGTGTACATCCACGCGATGATTCAGGACGGCCACGGCCAGAAGATGAGCAAGTCGCTCGGCAACGGGGTCGATCCGCGCGACATCATCCAGACCCACGGCTCCGATGCGCTGCGCTACGTGATGACGCAGATTGCCACCGCCACGCAGGACGTGCGCATGCCGGTCGATCTCGTCTGCCCGCATACGGAAGAAACCTTCACGCCGAAGATGATCACCACCCCGGCCGGGTACACCGTGCCCGCGCCGATCCAGAGTTGTCCGAGTGATCCATCGAAAAAGATGGTCACCGCCTACGGCATCGCTTCCGGGCAGGCACAGCCGACTGACGAGATGCCGCTGGCGATCAACGCCTCGCAAAAGTTTGATCTCGGGCGCAACTTCGCGAACAAGCTCTGGAACGCCACCCGCTTCGCGCTCAGCAATCTCGAAACCGCCAAAGACCACGGCTCAAGCTCCGTGAACGAGAAGGAACTGACCCTCGCGGACCGCTGGATGCTCTCACGACTTCATGCCGCGACCCAGACGATCGACCGCGCGCTGGATGCGTATCAGTTCAACGTCTATGCGGACACGGTGTACGACCTGGTCTGGCGCGAGTTCTGTGACTGGTACCTGGAAGCGATCAAGCCGACGATTCGGGAGAGCCCGACCCAGCAGCAGGTGTTGCGCACGATTTTGAACGCGATCATTCGTCTGCTGCACCCGATCATGCCGTTCGTGACCGAAACGCTCTGGCCGCACGTGAGCGACGCCGGACCGGCGGGTCTGCCCGGCGTTGAACTGCCTTCCGGCGAACTCTGCTGCACCGTCGGCTGGCCTCGCATCGAAGCGCGGTGGAACGATGAAGCCGCCGAGGCGATCTTCCGACGCGCTCAGCAACTGGTCGAGGACATCCGTCGCATTCGCGGTGAGCGGAATATTCCGTTCAAGCAGAAGCTCACCCTGATGGCGGATGAAGACATCCGAAAACTCGCGCAAGAGGCTGGCGGAATGGTCGAAGTGCTGGCGGGGCTCGCGGAAATTCAGCCGATGGGTGATCGACCGGCCGATGCGGTGCCGATTACGTTCGAAGGCCGGGAGATTCTGCTCACCGGCCTCTATGCCGGGGCGAATGAAGCGGATCGTGAAGCGGAGATGACCCGATTGGCGAAAGTGATCGCGGAGAAGGAAAGAGCGGCGGGACAACTGGCCGGCCGCCTGTCGAATGAGAATTATGTGAAGAAAGCACCTGCACACCTGGTTGAAGAGACGAAGCAGAAGCTTGAAGAAGCCAAGGCGGACCTCGAAGCGGCCCAGCAGGCGCTGGCCGCCCTGAAACAAAGCGCGAACTGACGGACCGGTTCGCCTTTCCCCACACGTTGGAGACGCTGTCGTGAACTGCATGTCCGCCCACCGGCTCGTGATTCCCCTCTTCAGCGCGGGCCTCGGTATTGCGGCTTTGCTGCTGATCGGCGGCTGCAACGCAACCCCTTCACCGGTGGCGGAGACCGGCGAGAAGCACACATCCGAATCCGTAGAAGTGCCGAAAACCCCCGCGCTCAGCGCCGCCAGTGAGGCGCGCGAAACCGAAGCGGAACCACGCGAACGGCAGGTGCAGCGGCGAGAGTGGAGCTACGCGGGCTTCGACGGCGAGGCGATTTTCACCGAAAACTACGAGATCTACACGACCGCGCGACGGGAAGACTTCGTTGACCATCTGCCGATCTTCTTCGAAGCCGCGCTCGATCATTACACGACTTTTTTCGGCGAGTTGCCCCGGCCGAACCAGCCATTGGCAACCTACCTCTTCCAGGATCGTCGCCAGTGGCAGGTGAAGACGCAGGAACTGCTGCCGAACCAGGCGAACATCTTCAACACGCTCGGCCGGGGTGGATTTGCGACCCGCGGCGTAGCGGTGCTGTACTACATCGATCATCCGCGCAGCCGCTCCAGCCGTGACACCTACGCCATCGCAGCGCACGAGGGTTGGCACCAGTACACGCAGTCCACATTCCGGCAGTCACTCCCGATCTGGCTGGAAGAAGGCATTGCAACCTACATGGAAGGGTTCCGGCTGCGTCCCGACGGCACCGTGCAGTTCCGGCCGTGGGCGAACAACGAACGTCGCATGGCCCTCTACGAAGCGGTGAGAACCGACCGGTTGATTCCACTGGCGGAACTGTTGCACCGTTCGCCGCAGGATTTTCTCGAACGCGGCAAGAACCGGCTGCTGATCTACTACGCCCAGGTCTGGGCGCTGACCCGTTTCATGATGGAGTACGGCGAAGGCAGGTATCAGGAACCCTTGCAGGAAGTGTTACAAGATGCGGCACACGGACGATTGGGCCAGCGACTGCGGAATTCCACCGTCATCAGTCGCGGCAATCGTCGCGGGTCGGCAACGCTGATGCGCAACGGGCCCTGGGTCCTGCTCGAATACTTCAATCGTGATCTGGAAGCGTTCGAGGACGCCTACTTTTCGTATATACGCACGATCACCAGTCGCGGCCGGCGTTGAAGCGCCAACAGATTCATTCTTCTGACCACGTCGGCCTTTCGATCAAAAACGAATTGATGAGAATCAGTTGACGACAGGGCGTGCGATGCGCGATGCTGCACCTCTCATGTTGATCGGCATCCTTTCAGATTCACACGGACGTGTTGAGATGACCCGGCGCGCGGTCGCCGCTTTGCTCGATGGCGGCGCGGAGATGCTGATCCATCTCGGCGATTTTGAAACCGAAGATGTCATTGACGAGTTAGTGGGGACTCCGGCCCGGATCGTTTTCGGCAATTGCGACGACGAAGTCGATCTGAAGCGGCACGCCCGGGCGATGGACATCACGGTCGATCATCCGTGCGGCCGCATTGATGCCGAGGGGAAGTCGATCTGCTTCACGCACGGGCACCTGGGACGGCACATGACCGAGGCCCTGGAGGCCGAAGTGGACTACCTGTTGCACGGGCATACGCACCGGGTGCGGGATGAGCGTCGGGGTCCGACCCGGATTCTGAACCCTGGCGCGTTGTTTCGAGCCAGCCGTTATACTGCGATGCTGCTCAATCCGGCGACCGATGAGGTCACGGTCCTTGAGATTCCCCACGACACGGCCGGGCCCTGAACGTTCATGACCGACGAGACGGCATCCAAGTTTGATATTGACCGCGTGGAGATCGCACTCGCTGAGGAATGCGATCTGCCCGCCATTCGCGCGCTGTACGACCAGAGCGCGTTGGAGGGCCAATTGCGTGAAAACGATACGGGAGCTGATATCGAAAATCTCCGGGATGCCTACTTTACGGACGAAGACGAAAGCGGATTCTGGGTCGCGCGGTACGACGGCGAAGTCGTGGGCATGATCGGCGTGCAGAAGACCGGTGAGAATGCCGCCGAGATTCGACGGCTGCGCGTGCACGAGGACTACCGGCGTCGCGGAATCGGAAGCCGGCTGATCGAGCAGGCCGTCACCTTCTGTCAGCATCAGGGCTACCTCAAAGTCGTGCTCGACGTGCGCGTCGAACGGGAACCGGCCATCAAGCTCTTCGAAAAATTCGGGTTCATTCACGCCCGGACCCGGGAGATCGATTCCCGCAAAATGCTTGATTTCTACTTCGATCTCTACCGCGATCCCGGCAACAACGTCTGAGGCGGCGGAACGGGCCCACCAATCGCCCGGAACCGCACGCCGCTATACTTCCCGGGCCATGAGCGAAACCAGTGTGAAGACGGAATTCGAAGCATCCGCAGACTTCGCGCGCGAAATGGACCAGCGCGATCCGCTCCGGGAATGCCGCGCGCGGTTCGAGATCCCGAAACAGAAGAGCGGCGAGGACGTCATCTATTTCTGCGGGAATTCGCTCGGGCTGCAGCCCAGGAAAGCCCGGCAGTACGTCGAAGAGGAACTCGATGCGTGGCGCGATCTCGCGGTCGATGCGCACTTCGGCAAAGATCCGTCCTGGTACGCCTATCACGAGGTGTTCCGCGATTCCGGTGCACGGCTGGTTGGCGCCAAGCCCGGCGCGGGCGAGATCGTGATGATGAACTCGCTCACCGTCAACCTGCACCTGCTGATGGTGAGTTTCTTTCTGCCGCGCGGCAAACGCACGAAGATTCTGATGGAAGCCCCCGCGTTTCCCTCGGACACGTATGCGATCAGGACGCATCTGAAGTCAATGTGGCTTGATCCGGATGAGCACCTCATCGTCGTGACGCCGCGCGAGGACAAGCCGACCATCGATGTCGAGCAGATCGAGGAGATCCTTCAGGCGCAAGGCGAAGAGATCGCGTTGATTCTGATCGGCGGCGTCAACTTCTTCACCGGGCAGGTCTTTGATCTGGAGCGGATCACCGCGCTCGGACACGAGCACGGCTGTACGGTCGGCTTTGATCTCGCGCACGCCGCGGGTAATGTGCCGCTGCAACTGCACGACTGGAACGTGGATTTCGCAGCATGGTGTTCGTACAAGTACCTGAACTCGGGCCCCGGTGCCGTGGCCGGCGTGTTCATCCACGAACGGCACGCCACGAATACCGATCTGCGCGAGCGGCCGCGCTACGGCGGCTGGTGGGGCAACGATCCGACGAAGCGATTTCGAATGCATCTGGAGCCGGAGTTCGAACCGGTCCCGAGCGCGGAGAGTTGGCAGCTTTCCAACCCCCCCATACTCGCGATGGCGCCGCTGCGGGCGTCGCTGGAGATTTTCGATGAAGTCGGCATGGACCGTTTGCGTGAGAAGTCACGCCAACTCACGGGGTTTCTGCGCTGGTTGATCGAGCGCAAGCCGTCGGACAAGTTCGAGATCATCACACCGCCTGATGAAACGGCGTCTTTCGGTCAGGGCTGTCAGCTCTCACTGCTGGTGCATGATCAGCCGCGTGAACGGTTCAAAGCCCTTGAAGCGGCGGGCGTGGTCGGCGATTTCCGCGAGCCGAACGTGATCCGGATCGCACCGACACCGCTGTACAACACGTTCACCGATGTGTGGTGTTTTGTGGAAACGCTCTCGCAACTGCCGTAACCGGTACGGGGTGGTCAGCGATCAACGCATGGATATGCTGTTCGGGTCGCGGGAAAGAGCCCGTTATTCGTCCAGCACCACGACGGGGCCGTAACCGAGCCCGAGCAAGGTGATTGATCGTTCGTGGTAATCGAGCAGGCAGATCTGCCCGCCGAACTCAAAGACCGCAAAGCCACCCGGCAAAACGGTCACGTTCGGGACGCGCCACTGAATCACCAGCGTATCGACCCGGATCTGTCTGGTTGTGCGATCTCTCTCATCAACGATCCGGATACCCGACACCGACAATGATAATGATTACGGCGGCGTCGGCAGTCGGGATCCACCGGATGGATTCAGTCGTCAAAGCCGAACTGGACCAGGACGCACGGCCCGCCGGCGATCACGTTGATCCCCGCGTCCTTTGCTTTCCGGACGGCGGCATCGCTTTCGGCACCGGGCTGCATCCAGAGATGACGGATGCCCAGTTTGATCGCTTCATCGACGATTTGTTCCGTGACCTCGGGGGGCGTGACGATGGAGACGCCATGCGGCGCGACCGCGATCGCGCTGAGACTGGGAGACGCGTCGACTCCCTCGATCTCCTCGGCGTTGGGATTCACCGGATGCGCGGTGCGGCCTTGCTGCTGGTAGGCGCGCAGGACTTTGTTGCCGAACTTGGATCGATCGCTCGATGCGCCGACCACGGCAAAGGTCGAACCGGCGAGGAAGGCATCGACATCGCCGTCGGATTCCGCGGATTGTTTTTTCTTCTCGTCTGATTCACTCATGATTTGAATCGAGCGGCGGCGTGTTCCACGGCTTCTCGGCACGCGCTCCACGCCTGCTCGGCTCCCAGTTTGACATCTTCCCACGCCTCCCCGCTCGCAGACCTCAGTTCGTCCAGCTTCGTCTGCGCTTCATCGCGTCTCATACGGGCTTCGGCAAGCCGCTTTTCGTACTCGATCCTGGCGTCCGCCTTGGCTTCTCTGGCCTTCGCTTCAAGTTTATCGATATCAGCGTTCCACTGATCGATCTGGGCCTTGAATTTCTCGACGTATGCATCTCGATCAGACATTCTGTGCGCTCCTTCACGTGAAACCATGAAATGAAACGGTCGAACTGCAGTCAGTACGGGAAGACCAACTCAAATGGATGATAGCAACGCATATCATCCGCACCATTTTCGTGTGATTCGATACACTCCACACCCATGGCCGGACACGATCCATCCTCAACCCACATACTGATTACCGGTGCTGGATTGGCCGGCTCGCTGCTGGCGTGCTCGCTCGGGCGGAAGGGTTACCGGGTCAGTGTGTACGAGCGTCGGCCGGATCCCCGCGCTCAGGGTTTCATCGGCGGGCGTTCGATCAACCTCGCCATGTCCACGCGCGGTATCACCGCGCTGCAGGAAGTCGATCTCGCGGAGCGCGTCCTCGATCAGGCGATACCGATGCACGGCCGCATGATGCACGGGCTTGATTCGGAGTTGACGTTTCAGCCGTACAGTTCAAATCCGGAAGAAGCCATCAACTCGGTCAGCCGCAGCGATCTGAACCTCACGCTCATTGATGCGGCCGATGCGCACGAGAACATCACGCTGCACTTCGACCGGCGGTGCGTGAGTGTCGACCTGGACCAGCCGATGGCGGTTTTTGAATCGTCTGACCGCGGCATGTTCGAGGAGGTCAAGCCGGACCTGATCATCGGGACGGACGGCGCGTTCTCCGCCGTGCGCGCGCAGATGCAGAAGACCGACCGGTTCAATTACAGCCAACACTATCTGGAGCACGGCTACAAGGAGCTGACGATTCCGCCGGCCGATCAGATTCCCGATTTCGGCGGGAAGGATTTTGACGGATTTGCTTTGGACCCGAATGCGCTGCACATCTGGCCGCGCGGCGGGTACATGATGATCGCACTGCCGAACCAGGACCGCACGTTCACCTGCACGTGTTTCTGGCCGTACCGCGGGAAGGTGAGCTTCGAGTCGATCATGACCGAGCACGATGTGATCCCGTTCTTCGAAAAGCACTTTCCCGATGCGGTACCGCTGATGCCCACGCTGAAGCAGGACTACATGAAGAATCCGACGAGTTCACTCGTCACGATCAGGTGCTTTCCGTGGCATCACCGGGACAAGGTGGTCATACTCGGCGACGCGGCGCACGCCATCGTGCCGTTCTACGGCCAGGGCATGAACGCCGCCTTCGAGGATTGCCGCATCCTCAGCGATCTGTTCGATCGGTATGCCCCACACTGGGACATCGTGCTGGAGACTTTCACGATGAGCCGCAAACATCATGCGGATGCGATCGCGGACATGGCAATGGAGAACTTCATCGAAATGCGGGATAAAGTCGGCTCGAAGCGGTTCCTGCTCAAGAAGAAGGTGGAGCAGCTTCTGCACAAGTTATTTCCGAACACCTTCGTGCCGCTTTACAACCTGATCTCGTTTTCGAATGTGCCGTACGCCGATGCGCGGAATCGCGCGCTGGGGCAGGAGCGGTTGCTGATGGTGCTGGCGTGCGCGGCTCTCGGGGTAATTGTGCTCGGGGTGTTGTTCATTCTGGTCTGGCTGTTGAGTTGAGGACGCGCCACTGAAGTGACGTGCCCCGATTTGTCCATGAATCCTGGCCTGGAAGAAGAAATATGTCCAAGGATCAGCTTGTTTCGAATCGGGCGCCGGAGCCGGTGGGCGCGTACCCGCACGCGCGAAGAGTCGGCCAGTTACTCTTTCTCTCGGGCGTCGGGCCGCGCAAGCGCGGCACGAAGGAAATCCCCGGCGTCACGCTCAACGCGGACGGCTCCATCGCCGCGTACGATGTGGAAGCGCAGTGTCGCTCGTGTTTCGACAATGTCCGCGCGGTGATCGAGGATTCCGGCTCATCGTGGGACAACATCGTCGACGTGCTCGTCTTTCTGACGAACATGAAGGACGATTTTGCAACGTTCAATCAGATCTATGCCGAGTACTTTGCCGGCGAGGGCAAACCCAACCCCAGCCGCACGACCATCGAAGTGGGCGCGCTGCCGACCCCGATCGCGGTTGAACTGAAAGTCATCGCAACGATTGATTGAGGCGTTACTCGACGGTGACGCTTTTGGCGAGGTTGCGCGGCTTGTCCACATCCTTGCCGCGCAGGACCGCCGCGTGGTATGCCAGCAGTTGCAGCGGCACCACCGTCACCATCGGCTGCAGCGGTTCGGGGACATCCGGCACGTAGAACACCTCTTCGCACAGGCGGCCGATTTCGTCATCACCTTCCGTCGCCACGGCAAGGATGTGCCCGCCACGGGAACGGACTTCCTCGATGTTGGAGATGACTTTCTCGTACTGGCTGTTCTTCGTGGCGACGAACACCACCGGCATGCCGTTGTCAATCAGCGCGATCGGGCCGTGCTTCATCTCGGCGGCGGGCATGCCTTCGGCGTGGATGTAGCTGATTTCCTTCAGCTTGAGCGCGCCTTCCAGCGCAACCGGATAGTTGTGTCCGCGTCCGAGGAAGAGCCAGTTCTCCCGATCGATGTACTTGGACGTGATGTCCCGAATCTCATCGGAGAGCTGGACGACGCGTTCGATGTGATCGGGAATCACTTCGAGCGACTGCAGCAGGTTCGAGACGTAGTCGGCCGAGAGGAACCGCCGCCGCCCGATGAACGTGGCCAGCAGCGTCGCGACCATGACCTGACCGAGAAACGCTTTGGTCGATGCCACGCCGATCTCCGGACCGACGCGCAGGTAAACCCCCGCATCCGTTTCGCGGGAGATGGTGGAACCGACCACGTTGACCAGGCCCAACGCCAGCGCGCCGCGGCTTTTGCCTTCCTGCAGCGCGGCGATGGTATCCGCGGTCTCACCGGACTGACTGATCGCGACCATCACCGTACCGTCTTCAATGATCGGGTTTCGATAGCGAAATTCGCTGGCGAACTCGACCTCGGTGGGGATTTTCGCCAGATCTTCCATGATGTACTCGCCGATCATGGCCGCGTGGAGCGCGGTGCCCTGACCGACGAAGATGATGCGCCGAGCTCGAACCAGTTCGCGCGCGTACTCCGCAATGCCGCCGAGCACGACCTGCCCCTCGCGGGCGTCGATCCGCCCCTTGAGCGTCATCCGAAGCGCCTGCGGCTGCTCAAAGATTTCCTTGAGCATGTAATGTGAGTAGTCGCCCAGTTCAATCTGATCGAGTGAATACTCCAGTTCGCGGATCTGCGGCGTGATCGGCACGTTGTCCAGCGTGGTGGTGCGGAAAGAATCGCGCGTCAGTCGGGCTACGGTGTAGTCATCGAGGTTGAACGCCTGGGTGGTATGCGCGACGATCGCGCTGGAGTCCGACGCGACGATGTATTCGTCCTTGCCGACGCCGACCATCAGGGGCGATCCCTTGCGCGCAATCACGAGCACGCCGGGCTCACTCGCGCAGATGGCTGCAATCGCGTACGCCCCGGTGACCTCGCGCAAGGCGGACTGGACGGCTTTCTCCAGATCGTCTTCATAAAACTCGCCGATCAGGTGCGCGAGAACTTCGGTATCGGTTTCGCTGGAGAAAACATGCCCTTTTTCCTGCAGGTACGTTTTGAGCGTGTTGTGGTTTTCGATGATGCCGTTGTGAATGATCGCGATGCCGTGCCCCTTGGTGGGATCATCCCGGTGCGGGTGGGCGTTGCGATCGGCGGGTTCACCGTGGGTGGCCCACCGGGTATGAGCGATGCCGAGCGTGCCGTCAAAGCCCTGAGCATGCTTCAGCTTTTCTTCCAGCACGCGGACCCGGCCGACGGTGCGCTCCACGTGCAGTTCTTCGTTCAGAATCGCCAGCCCGGCTGAGTCATAACCGCGATACTCCAGCCGCTTCAGGCCTTCCAGCAGAATCGGACGGGCGGATTTCGTTCCGATGTACGCGACAATTCCACACACGGCGGATCTCCAGTCAGGAACCGGTCAGGGGCCGTAACGCACGATGCGTTCGCCCTTCAGATTCGGATCGACCATTATGCCACCTTGGGTGATGAAAATAAACACGCCGGACCCTGCTGTTGGTGTGTTGGTCGGTCCCGGCGGGCTAGGATTGCGACATGGCTGACCTCTGGGCTGATCAACGAGAAGCAAAACGACAAGCCGTCGAGCCGCTGGCGGTTCGGATGAGACCCCGTTCCCTGGCGGAGTTTGCCGGTCAACCGCACATTCTCGGAGAGGGCCAACTACTGCCCCGGATGCTCGAGGCCGATCAGCTCACGTCGATTCTCCTCTGGGGGCCACCGGGCACCGGCAAGACCACGCTGGCTGAGGTGATCGCCCGGCACACGGGGCGGCACTTCGAGCGCGCCAATGCCGCCCTGATCGGCGTGAAGGAGATTCGCCAGATTCTCGCGGATGCCACCCGGCGTGTGGAAGGTGACGGACGCCGAACCATTCTGTTTCTCGACGAGATCCACCGGTTCTCCAAGAGTCAGCAGGATGTGCTTCTCAATGACGTCGAACGCGGCCTGATTACGTTGATCGGCGCGACGACCGAGAACCCGTACTTCGCGGTCAACAGCGCGCTGGTCAGCCGCTCGACCGTTTTTCACCTCGAACCGCTCGATGAACCGGCGATCGAGCAGATTCTGCGCCAGGCGATTGAAGACGAACGCGGCTACGCCCATCTCACGCTCAACGTGCACGATGATGCGACTAAACACTGGGCGCGGACCTGTGATGGCGATGCCCGACGGGCGTTGAATGCCCTGGAACTGGCGGTATTGAGCACCCGAACGTCTGATGCCGCCGCCGAGATCGTCATCACCCGCGAGATCGCTGAACAGTCAATTCAGCACAAGGCCGTAGTGTACGATGGGACCGGCGACGACCACTACGACACGATCAGCGCGTTCATCAAATCAATGCGCGGCTCGGACCCCGACGCAACGGTCTACTGGCTCGCGAAGATGCTCGAGGCGGGCGAGGATCCCCGTTTCATTGCGCGCCGGATCGCAATTCTGGCCAGCGAGGACATCGGCAATGCCGATCCGCAGGCCCTTCAGGTCGCCTCCAGCGCCTGGCAACTCACCGAGCGCATCGGCCTGCCGGAGTGCCAGTTGACGCTCGCTCAGGCCGCGATTTACATGGCGTGTGCGCCGAAATCGAACGCTTCGACGCTGGCGATCGGCGCGGCCGGGCGGGATGTCCGTGAGGGCCGGACGGTGCCGGTGCCGAAACATTTACGCGATGCACACTACGCCGGGGCCCGAGAACTCGGGCACGGAGAAAATTATCAATACGCCCACGACTCTGCCGATGGGTACGTGGTCCAGGAATACCTGGGTGTGGATCGGACCTTTTATGAACCGGTTGATCGCGGCCACGAAGCGGTCATCCGCGAACACCTTCTTCGTCTGAAGGACCGAGCCGCCGACCACCACCCGCGAACCGACCTCGTCCCCGAGCAGTCCTCCCGAACCGAATCATGAGTGAATCGTCAGCGGAATCAGACAAATTGGAGATGCGTCAGGCCATCCGTGCGAGACTGACGGACCTCGGGCCGGGGCCACGACATGATCGATCCGTTTCGGCCTGCCGGCGTCTGGCGGAGTTGGACTGGTTTCGGCACGCCTCGGTCGTCATGATCTACATGCCGATGAGAAGCGAAATCGATCTGTCCCCGATCGCGCTCAAATGCTTTCAGGCGGGCAAGACCGTCTGCGTGCCGCGCGTCGACTGGAATCGGAACGACATGTACCCCGTGGAGGTCGAAAGCTTTGACGACCGTGTGATGGAAACGGATGACCGCGGACTCCGCACGCCGCGGGCCGCGCAACCGGTCGCGCCGGACATGATCGACATGATCGTCGTGCCCGCGCTGGCCTACGATGCGGAGGGTCGGCGACTGGGACGGGGCGGCGGCTACTATGATCGCTTTCTGCCGCGTCTTCGACCGGAAACTTTTCGCGTCGGCCTCGTCTTCGACCAACAAATCGTGGATGAAGTGCCGGTTGAATCGCACGACAAACCGGTCGACGCGGTCGTGACGGATCGGCGAACCATGCTGATCCGGCCGGGACGGGTCCGCCGACCGTAGTTGCACCAAGAACGACGATTCGTTTCGCTAGAGAAGTCACATTCGCCGCCAACGAATCACGACGAAACGCCAGTTCGATCAGAAGGAGTCACCGGGATGCCCCTGCCGAGCCAATCTGCCCGCCCGAAGGAACGTTCGAATCACATGTACCGTAAAAGCGGCTCGAAGCGGCTGCCGCTTCTGGTCGTCTGCGTCCTGGCGCTCCTGACCATCGGAGTCTGGTGGATCCTGCGCGATGGCGGCTCGGAAACGCCCGCGGAAGAAGCCGCGCCAGTTGCCGCGGCGAAACCCGATGCGTTGCGCGACGAACCCGGCGCGAGACGCCCCTCGTCGTCGAACAACGCCAGTGATGCCGCCCTGCAGATTGCGGATGCCACGAGCGCGAATACCGCGCCTCAGATTCAGATGGGCGGCTCCAACCGCAGCGATGGCACCCGCCTGGAATCGAACCGGCCCGGACGAACGAACAACTCCACCGGCAAGAGCTCCGATGATGCTGAAGAGCCGTTGCGTCCCGCGCCTTCGACCGATGTTGAAACAGTCGGATCAGGCCGCTCATCGACGGGGACTTCCTCCAATTCAACACGCACGCAACCGGCGAACGACCGTCCGTCGGAAACCGCCGCCCGGCGTCGAGCGCTGGATCGGATGGAATCCGGCATGGCGCGCGCCGATGCCAACGAGCCGGTCGAAGCGAGGCGGCTCTTGACGCTGGCCTACGACTCCGGCGAGCTTTCACGATCGGAGATGAGAACCGTTCGACAGAAACTCACGCAACTGAACGAACGGCTGGTGTTCAGCCCCGAGATCGTCCAGGGCGACCCGTTCTCCTTCGGATACACGGTTCGCTCGGGTGACAGTCTGGCGCGTCTGACGACTCGTCAGGGCGCTCAGGTCGACTGGCGACTCATTCAGCGGATCAATCGCGTCAGCCGTCCGGAGCGGATCTACCCGGGCCAGCAGTTGAAGCTGATCTCGGGCCCGTTCCACGCCGTCGTCCATAAGAGCGAGTACCGCCTCGACCTCTACCTCGGTGACGGGTCGGAGCGAGTTTTCGTGCGCAGCTTTCCGGTCGGGTTGGGAGAGTTTGATTCCACTCCGATCGGTCGATTCAAGGTCAGAACCAACTCCAAACTGATCAACCCGGCGTGGACGAATCCGCGCACACGTGAGTATTTCTCGCCGGACAATCCGGAAAATCCGATCGGTAATCACTGGATTGGGCTCAAAGGGATCGATGAGCACCTGGCGGACGTGGATGGTTACGGGATTCACGGAACGATCGAGCCGGACTCCATCGGCCAGCAGCGATCCATGGGCTGCATCCGCCTGCACAATGAGGATGTGGAATTGATCTACGAACTGCTGGTGGAAGAACGTAGCACGGTCACGGTTCTGGAGTAGTCATCCCGATCCCGCCCGAAAGTCGGGTGTTCCGGAGGCCAGGCGGACCGGCGAACAGCGGCAAACGAACAACAACGCGGCGGCGTGACGAAGCAATTCTGTTGAGCCGCGAGGTATCGATTCGCGCTGGTGCCAAATCTGCATTCCTCGGCAAATCGAAAAAACGGGCGTCGAATCAGTGAATGATCCGACGCCCGAAGTTGGTGCAATACGCGTGAAGCTGAATCTGCTTACGGGCAGGTGCCCCAGTTCTCCAGCAGCATCAGCATATCGAACACGTTGACGATGCCGTCACCGTTCAGGTCTTCATCACAATCATCACAGGGGCCCCACGCATCGAGAAGCATGAGAAGGTCAGTGACTTCGACTGTACCGCTGCCGGTGATATCGCCGGTGCAGGTGGTCGGCGTTTTGGGATCAAGGCCGAAGACTTCGAAGGCGCGTGCTGCAACGATCTCCCCGATCTGCTGCCCTTGGAATCGGGCCGGGATATCATCGATGTAGGGGTGAATCCCGCCGTAGATTCGGGAGATGGCGGATTGATCCGACATGTCGTAGTAACT
Source organism: Phycisphaerales bacterium (assembly GCA_007693845.1). Taxonomy (GTDB): domain Bacteria; phylum Planctomycetota; class Phycisphaerae; order Phycisphaerales; family SM1A02; genus SKZB01. The sequence goes on along the minus strand of RECV01000148.1, from coordinate 8,978 downwards.
GGCCCACTGGAGGGTGATGTCCTCGCTGGGTCCGTATTCGAATTCCAGGAACTCACCCTGCGGGAAATGATACTCCGCAATGCCGGCGGGGAAATACTGGCTGCCCGTCAACTCGTGCATGACGACGGCAATCGCGCGGCTGAACGTGGTGTGACCCGAGGTGTATCCCGCAAACGGCGGAACGACGAACGTCTCCAACTGATACGTGCTCCAGCGGCGGGCGAGAATCCACTGGACGCCACTGTACAGCGCATCGTACTGGTGATACTGCGGATCCGTCCAGACGTTCTGGTAGGACACAGGCGCGCTCGCGACCGGGTTGTCATTCGGCGAGCCAGGCCAGGCCATCACGGCCAGTTCACCAATGAACTGTTCCGCGTCGTAAATCGGCTCGAAGTTCGGGCCCAGTACCGGGAAGCCGAAATCATCGACGATCATTTCAGCGAGATGGGCATGCTTGCCGCCGGGCGCGACCGTTTCCTCGGTGATCAACTCAATGATGCCCGGGATCAGCGGCAGGCCTTCAGGATGATACGACGGCAGATTCGGATCGGAGGACTGACCACGGTCGGCCATGTACCGGATCGCGGAAACGGGACGAACAAAGTCGTAGTAGCCCTTGACGCCCCAGCAGGCAACCGCCGCATCGTGCGCCGCGGCGTTGATCGCCAGGTACATCTTCACATCCCACTCAAGCCGATCGAGGATCGGACCTTCGCCGCCGAGTCGATGCTCAAACTCGGGGCGATCCGAGACCAATTCATTGGCGATTTCGTTCCAGTGACCGGGCGGAGTCGAACTCTTCGGCCCGTCGGCCCAGAACTCCGCGATGATGCGACCAAGGTCGCCGTAGTTGATGACATTCGATTCGTAGGTTTCGCCGGTCACGGGGTTCAAACCGTGTCCGGTTCCATCGTTCGCGCCGAGTGAGTTGTTCCCAAACACGCCCGGCGAGACATCGATGGTCAGGCCAAGATCGGGATCGAGATTGCTGGCGGTGACCACGACACCGGTGAAGGTGTCGATCCACTCCTGGTGCGTCTCCGTGCCCAGAAGATAGGGTTCGCCCGGGTCGAGGTAGACACCGGGTTTGCCCGGCGTCAGGTGCTCCTCGAGCAGCGCGAACGGTGTGACAAACCCCCAGTGCGGGCCGACGAACTCAGGCACGTTCCCGTCGAGAATGTTACCGGCCTGATCGATCTGAACTTCGAGCCATGTCGACTGCCAGTTGTTCGGATGAACCAGCGTCGGCGCGCCCAGCTCTTCGAGCACCAGCGGCTCATTCATCGGCTCGTACGGCCGACCCGTGACGGGATCGATGCCGGCATAGTTGTTCGCTTCGTTCGAGCCATCGTTTAAGCCGAAATCGATGATCGTCTGCGCGATGCGGTTGCCGATCGCGGCGGGCGAATCGCCTTCGGTCGTCGTGATCGAGGCGTCGTACCCCAGCAGGGCGAACTGATCGTCGAGCATCGGAATCGTCGTTGCCGAACCGACGGAGTCTTGGAACCGGTGTCTCAGCACCCGGTAGGCAGCGTAGCTGATCGCCTCTCCGCGGGCGGCTTCAACATCATCCCGCGCGGAATACTTGTTCGTGTAGAAGACACCTTGCGCTACGTCATCGTAAACGGTCCACGCATCGTACATCGCGGCGGAGACGTGATACAGATTCCGAGCGTGAACCGGCGGGCGGGCCAGGTCATTCCGAATCGATTCGAGTGTCATTTCGTTCCAGACTCGGGCGACGGTCCATTCCGAAGACTCAGCCCGAACCGCCTGTTCGGCCATTGCCCAGCCACCCATGGCAACCAGACCGGCAGCCGCCAGCCCCATCTTTCCCTTCATTCCTCGCCTTTGCATCATTGTTATTCCTTTGCGCAATTTATTCAAACTTGCAACGATTCTGCATCGGACAAGAGATAGCCGGGCCAAGGCGGGCACTGCCCGAACAGATCCCTCAACGCACGCTCTTGAAGTCTGCAGGTCGTCGTCCCTTCGCCGAATGCCGATCTCCAAACTCCTGTCAATGCCACGATTCCGATTGTGCCCGGAATCGCCTGTTCTCCAATATATCCCGGCAACGCAGCCGTCCAAACGATTTTTGCCTGTTCATCAGGGATTCTGGGAATACCTTACCTCACCCAGCTTCACCTGCGATAGATATGTTCCCACGCGGATGAATATCAGCCCTCGAAGTGCTCCAAGCCCCGGGTTTCGCGGGCCACCCGGCTTCGCAGCGGGCCGGAGATCTCCGCCAGGACCGCCCCGCAGACCAGAGCCAGCCCCACCTCGGGGCCGATCAGGCCGATCGATAGGCCGATCCCGACCACCGCCAACTGCGTCGGGCCGATGGCGACCACCGCCAGCAGCAGCCGCATCGACCGCAGCGTCCGTCGTCCCCCCAGGGTCAGGGTGCCGACCAGAGCGCTCGTCCAGCGGCCGTCCATGCTCACAATCGCCACGATCAGGCACGGCCAGAACGAGAAGTCGCCGATCAGGTCAATCTGCATCACGACGAGCGCCGCGATGGCGGCGAGCAGCAGATCCAATGCCGGTTGATGTGCCTCGCCGCCGCTCGAAGGGCGTTGCAAACGGCGGTAACCGATCAGAATGCCGGCGGGAATCGTCGCCAGAACACCCACCCAGAGTGGATTCAATTCCGCATAGACGATCGACCAACCCAGAAGCACCACTGCGATGAGCCCGGAGAGCCACCCCGCCCGCAGCAGCATGTAGACGCCGCCCGGCTCCGCGTCTTCCGTCGCCTCGGCGTCGGTTCGCGGCATCCGCCAGACGCCGATCGCCAGCGCTGCCCCAGCTGCCCCTAACGCTTCGGGCGGCCACTGCCACCAGAGATGGCCGAGCAGCGCCACCACCGCTGCGGGCAACGTCGCCAGCCAGAAGCCGATGTTGACCGCGGTCAGGTGTTGCGCGCGACTGGCCGGTTGATGGTTCTTTCCCTCGACTCGACCGGCGGTGAGCAGGATCAGCCCCGCGCTGATCAGCGCGGCCCACCGCAGCGGCCGCGTGTGTTCCCACTTGGCTTGCCGCCACTGCGCTTCGATCGGCTCACGGATCGCCCGGTGCTCGCGCTGCTTCTCTTCGAGCGCTTCCTGATCGAAGCCCGCGGCCTCCGCCGCCAGAAGCGATGCTTCCTGCTCATGCACGATGGCGCGTAGTTCCGCGCGGTGTTCTGCGCCACCCGCCACCCATCGCTCGTACTGTTCGGGCATCATCCGCCCGAAAGTCGTCGGCCCCGCCAGTGCGCCGATCAGAACGCCAGCCAGCACCATGGCACCCGGAGCCCCGGCGCGTCGGAACAGCATGCCCAGCGCCCAGGCCGAGACGATCACAATCCCGATGAGGATCAGCAGGGGTGCCGTCATGAGGCCGTCAGCATACGATGATCGCGTTCGGGCAGAAACCCTGACGCGCTTTGCCGGTCTTTCGTATTGGACATTTGCCGCCGGCGACCGAACCATATCCCTGTGAAACTTCACGCCACCTGCCTGCTCCTCTGCCTGCTCGCGACGATACCCGCCTTGGGCGCATCGCCCGACCCGCCTCCCCATCTGCGCGTTCTGAATCTGATCCCGACCGATGCCGGGGCGGTTCTGTACCTGCCGAACGCGCGATCGACGAACGATCACCTCGTTCAGTTTCTCGAGGGCATGGATCGCTCGAATCTCCTGATGGGGAGCCGGCCGCTGGATCTGCTGAAAACGTGGATCGATCTGCCGATCGCATTCGATGAACTGGGGCCGGTCGTGGTCGCACTCATGCCCGGCGATCAGCCGCACGAGTTTGACTGGCTGCTGATTGTGCGCGCGACGAGCGCGCGGGGATTCATCGATGGGAATTTCGAACTCAGGGAGAATGATGCGTTTGACTCTGACCGGGTTCTCCACACTACCCACGGCCGGCTGGGCGAGTGCGCGGTTCTCGCGCGAGGTTCCCATGTTCTCATTGCGCGCGATGCGGACCTGCTGACGCAGCTTCGGAATGCAGATGATGCGGATGAACGGCAATCGCATTGGGAAGCTCGCCTGCTCGATCCGTTGGCCGCATCAGAACAGCATCTGGCTTTCTGGAGCGATGCGGGCTCGTGGAGCGGACTTCTCCGAGCCCTCGACATCGACCGCCTGCTCCTGGAAGAGGCGGCGGATGGAGTGCAAGCGCATCTCGACACATTCAGCCACGGGGCAGCGGCCCACTTCGCCGATTCGCACCTGACGCTGCAGTTTGATCCGCTCGGTCTCTTCGTGCGCGCTCGTGCATCGTGGCGCGATGACCACGCGCTGATCGGGCAAGCGCGCCAGCGCGACCCGGCAGAAGGACCCTTTGCGGGACTCCCCCGGCGCGCGTACCGGGCGGTCGCAGCGGCGGATCTCTCTGGCTGGCCGGCGGAACACCGCCCCAAAATGTTGCGCGGGATTGATCGGATCAGGTTTGCAGCGCTCTCCGGGAGACCGGGCCTGCTCTCCGATGCCAGCGCGATGATCGAAGGGGCCTCCCCCGCTACAGCGCATACGTTGCTACGCAACATGATCCGCGCCCTGGCCGGTGGCGAAGCAGACATCGAGTTTCAGGATGAATCGCCCCCCACCGGTTACCGCGTGAAACTCGATGCGGAACGGTCTCCGTGGCGCGCGATGATCCTGCCCCTGTTGTTCCAGAACGGCGAGTGGCGCGGCGCACTACAGCACGATGATGCTGGTTCGTTCATCAGTTTCTCAGTGCGTGACAATCTGCGTGAACGCTGGCGCATTGATCCCAACGACGATCTCTCCGCCGATCCGGTCCTGCGCAGCATGCGAAGTTGGTTCCCTTCTGATCCGGAGTTCGTCTGGTCGGCGAATCCGGCCCGGCTGGCCGAGCCGTTCCGAGGCCTGCTGCAGATGTCCGCGCAACGCGCCGGTTTCCGCTGGCGTGAGCCGAATGCCGCTGCTCCGCCCTTCGCCGGCGCCGCGAAGCGCACGGATTCGGGGATCGAGGGAATCATGGTTCTTCCGGGGCCGACGATGGCGAGCTGGATCGATATGCTGCACGACGCAGCGGTTCAACAGCGGCTGCGGCGACCGGAGTCCGATTCATGATGGATGTGCATCCTCCCGCCCGGTGTCGGACCGCTCCTTCTTGGCGCATTTCGCCGGACCGTTCGATCGCGCTCGATCGGCCGATTCTGATGGGGATCCTCAACATCACGCCGGACAGTTTCTCCGATGGCGGCCAACATCTCGATCCGGATCACGCGATCGCTTCGGCACGCGCGATGCGCGAAGCCGGGGCGCACCTGATCGACATCGGCGGCGAATCGACCCGGCCCGGCGCAGCGCGCATTGATGCGGATGAGCAGATTCGGCGTGTGCTGCCGGTGATCGAGCGTCTGCGCGATGACCCGGAAGTGATTCTGTCGATTGATACGACGCGCCGCGATGTGGCGGAACGCGCGATCGATGCGGGCGCGCGGATCGTCAACGATGTCTCAGCCGGGGAAGAGGATGAAAGCATTCTGCGACTCGCCGCGGAGCGTGAGTGCGGCATCATTCTGATGCATCGACTGCGCCCGCCGGATCAGGACCGATACAGCGATCAGTACGAACAGGATGAGCCCACCTACGACGATGTCGTCGATCGCGTGCGGATGTACCTCCTTGAGCGGGCGGAACGCGCTCAGGCGTGCGGCGTGGCGCGAGAATCGATCGTGATCGATCCCGGCCTCGGCTTCGGGAAGACCGTGGCTCAGAACTTCGCGCTAATCGATCGGTTGGACGAGCTGACGCAGACCGGCTATCCGGTGCTGTGTGCCGCCAGCCGCAAGAGTTTCCTCGGCAAGATGACCGGGGTCGAAACCCCCTCGGATCGGGTCAGCAGTTCGGTCGCGGTGAGCGTGATGAGCTACGAGCGGGGCGTGCGATTGTTCCGCGTGCACGATATCCAGCCGCACCGGGAGGCCCTCGCGGTGGCCGAGGCGGCCGGTCAAACCCGCCTCAATGCGAATTTCCCAGATGGTTGAGCAATCCAAAGTTCCGGCTACTATGATGGTACGACAACGATGTGGGGTGATGTGACGCCCTTTTCCTGCGAACCAAGCCCCGGAAACAACCTGAGGAGCGACTCAATGGCTAGTCAGACCGTGCTTGAATTGACCGACAGCAACTTCGAAAGCGAAGTCATCAAATCCGATGTGCCCGTTCTGGTGGACTTCTGGGCCGAGTGGTGTCAGCCGTGCAAAATGCTGGCTCCGACCATCGATGAACTGGCAGCGGAGTACGACGGCAAGGTCAAGGTCGGCAAGGTGGATACCGATGCGAACCGCGAAGTCTCTGTTCAGTTCGGCATCAGCGCTATTCCCACCGTCATCCTCTTCAAAGACGGCGAAATCCAGAAGAAGTTCGTGGGTCTCACGCCGAAGGAACAGTTCAAGGAAACGCTTGACGGCCTGGTGTGATTGAACGAACCCCCCGGGGACCGCTCTGATTCAAATTCTCTCAGCCCGCGCGGCTCACCGTGCGGGCTGTTTTTTCAGCGAACCCCATCGCGATTCGGCTTCGCTCTGCCGGTATCATGCGCGGCATGAACCGCAGCTTCGCACGTCTCACGTTTCAATTCGCCTTCTTCACGACGTTTTTCGCATTGTTGGTCACATCCAGTACGGCGTGGTCGGTTGCTGACGATGAGCAGGCTGGCACGCCGATCGTGACCACGGACCTGCTCCGCTTGCGCACAGTCAGCGATATCACGGTCGATGCCGATGGTCAGCGCGCGGTGGTGGCGGTTCGCTCCATCAGCGCGGAGAACGATCAGGATGATGATCCGGCGAAGTGGGCCTACCGCTCGCACCTCTATCTGCTGGAGCTCGATGAAGAAAACGCTGCACCGCGCCGACTCACGCACGGTCGGCGGAACGACCGATCCCCCCGCCTCTCTCCGGACGGGAAGCAGCTTCTTTTCGTTCGCACCGATGAGAACCCCGATGAAAGCAGCGGCCAGCTCTGGCTGATGCCGCTGGACGGCGGCGAGGCGCGGCAACTGACCAGGCAGAAGCACGGCGTGAGTGATCCGCAGTGGTCGCGCGACGGCACGCGCATCCTGTTCACCGCACCGCTCGACATGGAAGACCTTGAAGGCGCGCCCGGCTGGCCTCACGAACGACCGAACCGGGACTTGCACGAGACCGATCTGGCTGAAGAACAGCGCCCCCGCCCCGACGGCACGCGGGCGGAGATTCGCGCCTGGCTCAAGAAAAACGCGGAAGACTTCAACCCCAACGTCATCACGCGGCTCAGTTTTCAGGATGAGCAGCGGCTGCGGCGTGAGATGCGGTTCACGCACATCTTCACGCTCGATCTTGAAGATGACGCCGCCACGCCCGAACGCATCACCGATGGCTTTTACGATCACACCGATGCCCGTTTCCTGCCGGACGGCCAGCGCGTGGTGTGCATCGCCAAGCGAACCGACGAAGTGCATCCCGATCGGGTGCGCGAGAGCGATCTCTGGATGATCGATCTCCGCGAAGATCACCGAATGCGCCGCATTCTGACCCGGCCCGGCTGGCGGCTCCGGTCACCGCGCCCGAGCCACGACGGCTCGGTCATCGCCTTTCTCGCGCAGCGGCAGGATGAACCCGCCTTTCGGCAGAACATTCTCGGCATGGCGCCGATCAACGGGCCGGAAGACGATGAACCGGTCTGGCTGACCGAGGAAGAAACGTTTCGCGCATCAATTCGCTCAATCGAATGGAAGCCGCGGCGGACCGATCTGCTGTTCACCGCGCCGGTTCGCGGCGGATTCCCGCTCTATTCGATCAGCCCCGGTCTGCTTCGGCCCGTGGCGTTGATTCAGGAACACGATGATCTTCCCGTCGGCGTGCAACACTTCGCGGTCGGTGGCAATCGCACAGTGTATGCCCGCACCACCCCGGCAGCGCCGGTTCAGGTGCGCGTTCGCGATGATGAGGGTGATCGACTGTTGTTCGATCTGAACGAGTGGGTCCATGAGCGTGAACTGTCCATGCCGCAACCCGGCGAACTCGAATGGCAGGATGGCACGAAGGTGCAGTACTGGTTCATGGAACCCACACAGCGAGTTGAGGGCGAACGCTATCCCGTCGTGCTGCAGATTCACGGCGGGCCGAGCGCCATGTGGGGGCCGGGTGAGCTTTCCATGTGGCACGAGTTTCAGTTGCTCGCTAGTTGGGGTTATGGAGTCGTGTATTCCAACCCCCGTGGTTCCGGCGGCTACGGCTACCGCTTTCAACGCGCGAACTTTCAGGATTGGGGAGAAGGACCGGCCGGCGATGTGCTCGCAGCGCTCGATGAAGTGCTCGATGAGCACCCGTGGGCCGACCCCGATCGACTCGTGATCACCGGCGGCAGTTATGCGGGCTATCTCACCGCGTGGATCGTCGCGCACGATCACCGCTTCCGGGCCGCGGTCGCGCAGCGCGGCGTGTATCACCTGCCCACGTTCTACGGCGAAGGCAACGCGTGGCGGCTGCTCGGCTGGGCGATGGGCGGCTCACCCTTCGACCCCGAGATCCGCGAGATCATGGAACGGGAAAGCCCCTTCAACTTCGCTGACCAGATCCAAACGCCCCTCCTGATCAAGCACGGCGATGAAGATCTGCGCACCGGCGTGAGCCAGTCCGAAATGCTCTACCGCGCGCTCAAGGAACTGGAGCAGCCGGTCGAGTTCGTGCGGTATCCCGGCGCGGGTCACGACATGTCCCGGGGCGGCGATCCGAAGCAGCGCATGGACCGCCTGAACCGGATCATCGAATTCTTCGAGCGGCATATCGATAATCCCCGCGTCGCGCCGGTCCTGCCGGAATCGTGACTCCCCCGCGCGCGCCCAGCCGGAGCGATGCGACTGCGCCGCATCAGGCCAATTGAGCCGAACGGCCCTTATCCCGGATCCAACTCTTCCTTCTGAACAACGTCATCCGCCGGTTCATACTCAAATGACAGGTTCTC
>RECV01000184.1 GCA_007693845.1 Phycisphaerales bacterium | reverse complement strand
CGAAAGACGATTTGTGATCGGAGGGTAGCGGTGGGCGTTTGCGTTGCAGTTTCCACGGCGATCACCCGCAGCTGATTGATCCGATCAGTATAGAAGCAGGCCACGCCAAACACGCGCTCTGAAGACGCAAGAATCGAACCGAGCTGAGTCCGTATCGACGCAGCAACGTTCAAACGACACTGCAAAGCTGAGAGTGCATGAGAATTTGATGTGGTGTGTGGATGGGTATCTGAGCGGCTGAGACGAGCACGGGTGGGTAAGCAGGTAGGCAGGTAAGCGTGAAAGGGGAGGGCGGGAGGAACTGGTCGTCGGGAGGTGCCGGTCGACCTCACGGCCGCGCCTGTCCAATCTAGCGCATCTACCCAGCGTGGCACATCTATCCAATGTGGCACAAATGCATTGATAGCAAAGGATTGCGGCTATGCAGCCTAGTCAGGTTTTTAGCTAAAATACGAAATAGCTTTGTGTGGAGGTGGAGAGTGATCGTCCTGCGCGGAACCTGGTTGCGTTGTGGTTTGCTGATGAGTTTGCTGATGACAGGTGATCTGGGGACCGAGGAATGAGGACCGACGAAAAAGCGCCGAGGCGAAAAACCCCGAGAGGCGAAGAGCCGGAGCCAGAGCGGGGGCCGTGACGCCGGTTTGGACACGAGGAGTACCCGGCAACGCAAAGCGGTTTCATTCGGATTCGAGCGAAACGAATCGGCTTCGGGGCCGTATAAACGCATACGATGACCACCATGCTCAAACAACGTCGCCTCCGTTTTCAGATCCTCCTCGTTTCCATCGCGTCAATGACGGCGATCGGATTCGGCCATCACACCAGCCCCACCAGCGCGGCTGCCTGGCCCGGAGACGATCCGGCAGCCGAGCGCGCGGAGAGAACGGAGCGATTCCTTCGCGTTGATGAAAAGCCCGGCAAAACCATCACGCTTGAGATCGCCACCCGGCGGTATCGTCCGGTTGAAGGGGACGGGCCACTGATCGGCCTCGTCGGCGTGGCGCACATCGGTGAGCGCGACTTCTACCTGGCGCTTCAGGAAGAACTGGATCGTTACGACATCGTGCTCTACGAGGTGGTCAGCCCGGATGGCGCGCGCGGCGGCATCGTCAACGATCCGCAAAAACGGGCTGAAGCGACGCGGGCGCGGTTACAACTGCTGGCCGGGATGATCGAAGACTATCGGCTTCGGCACGGCCGTTATCCGGTTGATCTGGAATCACTCCGGCGGGATGTGACCGAAATGAACACGGTCATGGCCAACTGGGTTCGCTCAGCTTCCATTGACGCGTGGGGGGATCGTGTGATGTACGAAACTGATGAGGAAGGCGCGGGTTTTCAGCTCTTCCGCGATGTTGAGAAATCGCTCGAGAATGAATTGCGGGTGACTGAGGCGGATGAAGTCCCCGCGTTGCCGCTGGAGGACGAAAACATCCAGACGCAGTTGGCGAAGGCGATCAATCTGGCGTTTCAGTTCGACGAAGTGGATTACGATGCACCGCACTGGCGTCAGAGCGATATGACGCACACGATGTTTCGGCGAGCCCTCAAGGCGTCCGGGGCGGATGTAGACCCTTCCGCGGAGATGTTGATGGGAACATCGTTTTCCGCACGAGTGGCGGAAATGCTGTTGCGCATGGTTCGCATGCTGGACCGCATGACCGACGGCGCGGTGGCGGATATGGTCAAAGTCTTCATGATTGAACTGCTGGGGGATGAGACGATCATCGAAGCCGCCAAGGGGCAGATGGGTGAGGCGTTTGCTGACATACTCATCGATCAGCGAAACGACATCGTTTTGAGCGACCTTGAACGCATCATGCGCGAGGAGCAGCACGTGGAATCGATCGCTGTCTTCTACGGCGCTGCGCACATGGATCATTTCGCCGAATCGATCAAGCGTGACTTTGCCTACGAACTGGACGGGGCATCGTGGTATCCCGCAATCCGAGTTGACCTGGAACAATCCCGGGTGGATCAACGGCAGCTTCAACAGATTCGCATGATGCTTCGCCGCTCGTTCCGGCAGATGGCGCAGTAGGCCGAGACGTTAGCGTGCTCTCACCGATAAGATTTCTTGTGGTGATGAGTGCACTGACGATTTCAGCGGAGAGCCCGGCGCGGTTTACCGTGCTGGCGAACGCGCGGGGCGGTGCCCCGCGGCTTAACGAGGTTTTGATGCTTTGATCGCCTTCGCCTTGGGCAGCCGACTTTCCTGCGCGCTTTGGAACGCCCGACATTCGAACGGAGTCAGCATCACTCTTCGGTATGAATGAAGTCTCTACGATCCGCCGTGTCGATCCACAGCCGTTGCGAAGTCAACTCGGCGACGGCGGCGGTATCTGTCGATCCGTCGGCTCTCAAGTATGACACCAGCCGATTGTACCTTGCAATGGGAGCGTGGGCTGGTGATGCAAGGGTCTGAATCGTGTGTGGATTCGCGGAAAAGTTTCCGCTTGCTGTACTGCTGACGAGATCACTCGAGGCGTTGCTCGTGAGAGACCGCCACTGTTCGTCCTCGGCCAGCCGGGTAGGGGTGACCAGGTGCGAACCGGGGCGATCGTCATTTATCGACGGATAGACAGCAGGCGTATCGAAGCGACTCGCGCTGCTGAACGTGATCAGTTCGGACGGACGCCGAATCTGGTTCATCGATCGCGCGATGACATTGACGCGTTCATTGGTCTCCGCATCGCGGGCGTTCCAATATCGCGGCTGAACGACTTCACTTGAATCGCCCATAGACACGACATCAAGCCAGCCACCGACATAGAACGCGTTGTAGCCGAACGACGGTTCCAGCGCGACGGTCAGAGGGCGGTCGAGATTCGTCGGATCTTCGACGTCGTAGAGCAACGGGTGGTCCGGCGAGAATGCTTCGCCCGTATAGCCGCGAATCAGATCGGCATTGTAATCCAGAAGGGGCAGCAGGCGCCAGGTCCAAGGTGCGGCGACCTCGGGGTCAATGATGTGGGATGTCGGATCGCCCTGCTGAAGCGGCGCGGGATATTCGTACTGAAGACGCCAGCGTTCCTGAGCTTCGGGCTCGATGTAGCCGGGAAGTATCGCCTGCTTGTTCAGGTCGGCGTACATCGACCACGCCGTGCCGATCGAACGAAGCTGGCTTGCTTCGGTGAGCTTCTTGCCGCGAGCCTGCACGCCGCTGAGCGCGGGAAGCAGCAGGCCGATCAAGATGGCGATGATGCCGATGATGACCAGCAGTTCGACGATCGTGAAGCCGGCGGATTTTCGTTGCGTTGGCATTCCCCGTTCCTCCGAGTGACGGATGAGCCGAGCCGGGGTGTGCATCCGGACGACCTGACAGAAGTGAACGGCTCCGATGAGAAATCCGATGACTTTCCATGTCTCGGAATCGGCCCGCTACAACATAGTGTACCTTGTGATTCGGCCGGAGCCCGTCCAATGTTGCCCGGATTCGGATCAATCATCACGAATTTGGTGCGATCTGAGCCGGAACGGCCGGAAAGTCGACGAAAAGCATCCAGTGACGGTCAATCCGTTCAGGCCACGGGTCAGCGCGGTGGTAAGCGGTAAAAAGCTTCATCCGCCAAGCACGCCGAACATGGCCCGGACGATCATCCACAGCAGCATGCCGCCGGCCAGTCCTGCGCCGATCCACTGCACAACGATGCCGATGCGGTGCGTGGCTTCAATCCAGCCCCAGAAGTACCGGCCGTGCAGGAACACCGCCACGCCGAGCCAAATCAGACCGATCCACACCGCCGTGGTCCCTTCCACCACCTCGATGGCGTTTCCTCGTCTGGTTCCGCCGGTCACACCGGTGCCGCCTGAACCGAGAGGCAGAAGCGTCCAGCGCGTAATGATCGCGATCATCGACCAGATGAAGAAAAGTGCGGGCAACACGATGCCGCGCGATGAGGAGATGTGCGTCAGGTCATCGCGGGTGAGTCGCATTGAGTACCCCTCCGTTCCTGCATCTGTTTCAAGTCCCGATCAGGGTGATGCCGGCCGCGGACAGATCTCGCGCCACTGCGAAAGCAAAGCCGAACAGTCCGAACCACAGGATGGCCAGCATCAGGAACAGGCCGAAGGTCTGCACTTCCTGACGGTGAAAGAACTCGTAGAAACGGTACGAGAACCCCATCAGAATCTGCGAGCCGTCGAGCGGCGGGATCGGCAGCAGATTGAACGCCGCGAGAATCAAGTTCAGCATCGCTCCGCTGTGAAAGAACATCGTGACGAGGTCATCTGATGGATCGAAGTTGCCGCCCGCGCCGAAGCGAACCCACAGCCCGCCCAGCACGATGCAGACCAGCGCCAACGCGAAGTTCATCGCCGGACCGGCCCCCGCGACGAAGATGCGGCCGCGCCGGCCCCAGCGGTAGCGGCTCGGATCGGTCGGCATCAGCCCCCAGGCAATGCCTACGATCGCCAGAAACAGCAGCGAAAGCCCGCCCATGTGGGTCATCGGGTTGAAGTTCATGTGGCCGAGTTCGATCGGCGTGCGGTCGCCCTGCCAGATTGCCGCCCAACCATGCGACAACTCGTGCAGGCAGATCGAGAAGATCACCCAGAAAACCCAGCAGACCAGCAGGTCGGTCATGCCCGCCTGAATCAGATCGTGTACCCACCAAGACATCTTCTTGAGTGACTCCGTTCCAGCAGAAGGACCAGCCGAGGGCCAGGCAGCAGTGGGATGGAAACTCCGAAAGCGGGGGCCGTTGCGCTGACGCCCACCGGTCGAAAGACCCATCCACCAGCATAGCGAATCCCGCTTTCGGTTGAAGACCCACGAGTGCGGTTCAGCCGGTTGTTCCAACCTCGTATAATCGCGGCTTCTCGACGCGAAAGGGTGGTGAACGCAATCGTCTGGTCGATACTGCTCGGCGTGGTGATCGGAAGTGCGGCAATGCTGCCGCTGGTGCACATCATGCGCCGGCGGGCGGAAGTGCGCGCCCGCAATGCCGAGCGCCGCGCGCACGAAGCCGAACGGCTCGCAGAACTCGGTTCGATGACCAGCGGTCTGGCGCACGAGATCAAGAATCCTCTCTCCACGATCGGGCTCAACGCGCAATTGCTCGGGGAGGCGATCGAGGACAGCGAATTGCCGCCGGACCAGCGTGAGCGTCTGCGACGCCGCGTTGACGCCCTCGGCCGGGAAGCCGAGCGTCTGGGGCGGATTCTGACGGACTTTCTTCAGTTTGCCGGCCGAATGCAGCTTGATCCCCAGCCGCGGAATCTCGGTGAGCTGGTGGATGAGCTGGCTGACTTCTTTCTGCCGCAGTGCCACCGGGCCGGGGTGACCCTGCGGACGACCATGCCCGATGAGTCGATCGAAGTCGCGCTCGATGAGCGGCTGTTCAAGCAGGCGCTGTTGAACCTGCTCATCAACGCGGTCCAGGCCATGACGCCGGCCGACGAACGCATCGGACTGCGCGCAGAAGAGAGCGAGCGCCGGCCGCGCGAACTGATGATCCGCGTTGAAGGCGATGACGAGGAAGCACGCGTGCACGTCACCGACACCGGACCCGGGATCGAATCCGAGCGCCTGAAGGAGATTTTTCACCCCTACGTCAGCCACAAACGCGGCGGGACGGGGCTCGGGTTGCCCACGACCCGGCGGATCGTTGAGGAACACGGCGGACGCCTGACCGTGCACTCCGAACCCGGGCAGGGCAGCGATTTTGTGATTCATCTCAAGCGGAGTACGGACTGAGGGTCCGGGTGCGTTGCGCGCCGGTCACCGGAATGATGCCAGCGAAGTCGGCTACTTCAGGCGCTCAACGCAACTACCAGCGCTTGATGAATCCTTCCCCACACGTCAATATATTGAGAATCATTCAACCGACCTTGGGAGCTGAGCGTGATCTGTCCGTACTGCGGCGAAGACGATGACAAGGTGATTGACAGCCGGGCCTCCGAAGGCGGGCTGGTCATTCGTCGTCGACGCGAGTGTCTCGCCTGCAGCAAACGCTACACCACGTACGAGCGCGTCGAGAAATCCGCCCGGCTCATGGTCGTCAAGAAGGACGGCAGCCGGGTCGCTTTTGAATCAGAGAACATCCTCCACGGCGTGCAGGCGGCGTGCGGCAAACGCCCCGTGCCCGAAGAGGACAAACTCTCCCTCGTTCGCGCGATTGAAGAGGAGCTCTACCGGGAGTTCGACCGGGAGGTGCCGAGCGAGGAGATCGGCCTGCGCGTCATCGCCCGATTGCGTGAACTCGATCCGATCGCCTACATTCGCTACGCCAGCGAATACTACGACTTCCGGACGCTCGATGACTTTGCGGATGAACTGAGCGACCTGCAGAATCGCGCCCGAAACCTGCCCAACCAGCGCAATCTCTTTCCCGATGAAAAGGGATAGCTGCGGGTGACGGTGTCGGGGGCGTGCGGCGGTCTGAAGAAAATTTGAATCAGTGCTTCGCCAGCGTTTCGCTGTGCTGCTCAGCGATGTACAGAATCCGCGTGCAGGCCGGACAGCGAACCACGGCGTCGCCGGCATTGCGAAGTTGCGAGACCGCTTCGAACGGCATCTGCATGTTGCATTCACCGCAGGCGTACTCGCGATGCCGCTTGCTGATCTCTTCGACGGAGGCCATCACCTCGCCGTCGTAGTTGTTCGACAGCTCGTTGAAGGTGTACATCACATCGTCGGGAATGTCGCTCGAAGCGGCATCGCGCTGCGTCTGAAGTTCAGCCAGACGTTCGCCGACATCCGCTTTCCGCTCTTCGAGTTGCTGTTCCGCCAATGCGCGAACCTTTTCGCGTTCCTCGATCTGGGCGGACAGGTCGCTCAACTTCTGATCGAGCTCCTCCGACTGCTCCATATGCTGAAGCATCTGGTCCTCGATCTTCCCGCGCTCTTCCTTGGCGACATTGACTTCGGAGAGCAGTGCGTTGTACTGCTTGTTGGTTGCGGCGCTGTTGAGTTCATCGCGGAGTTTCGCCAGTCGCTCATCAATGCCGGCGATCTCCGACTCCTGATTCCCGATCGTGGCCTGCAACTGCTTCTTCCTCGTGGTAAGCTCCGCCCTTTCGCTCTGCAAACCTTCCAACAGCCGATTTTGTGCGCCCAGATAGCGCTCGGCACCGTCGAGACGGGCTTGCAATGCACGCAGTTGGCTTTCAACACGGTAGAGGTTCAGTAGACGATCGATCAGGGTCATGCGGCACTCCGACTTCGGATCTTCAATTATAGTCTTTTTCGAGGCCGATGGCGAACCCGGAGCGGGCCGCTCACCCCGTCGATTTCGTGAAATTCCTGATCTCGGGGCCGATTCGCGCGCGGCTGATGAGGTATTCTGTTCTCACCGGCTGCGACCAGCCGGTCTGATCGAGTTTTCCCGTCGCCCCTCCGGGACCGGACGATGCGTCGGCAAAACCCGCTCAGGACGAACCCGCCCCGATTGCGAGGGCGGATCAGGCCCTGATGGTTGGGACGCGCGCATGGACGAGATTCAACTCACCGCAGCGGAAGATCTGATCGGTTATCGATTCAACGACCGGAACCTTCTGCAGAGATCGCTGACGCATGCCTCGCTGGCCAACTCACGCCTCGACAGCAACGAGCGGCTTGAGTTTCTCGGCGACGCGGTGCTCGGGCTGGTCGTCTGCGAGCACCTCTTCGAAAACTACGACGATCTGCTCGAAGGGGAGATGACCAAAATCAAATCAACGGTGGTGTCCCGCCGGGTCTGCGCGGAGGTCGCCGGAGCGATGGGCCTCGCTGATCTGATCCGTCTCGGCAAGGGCATGAGCAATCGTCGTGATCTGCCCAGTTCCGTGGCTGCCGCCGTGTACGAGTCGATGATCGGCGCGATCTTCATCGACGGCGGCATCGATGCGGCGCGGAAGTTCATCCTGAGGGATTTGACCCCCTGGATCGAAGACGCCGCCGGCTCCGGACACCAGTCCAACTACAAGTCCGTCCTGCAACAGGTCGTGCAACAACACCTCGAGAAATCGCCCAACTACATCGTGCTCGATGAAAAGGGCCCCGATCACGCCAAATGTTTCGAGGTGTGCGTCGACATCGGCGCGCAGCGGTTCGAATCCTGCTGGGGGGCGAGCAAGAAGCAGGCCGAGCAGGCCGCGGCGATGAAAGCCCTCGTGGAACTCGGCTTTGCCGAGTGGCGCGAAGACGGCGAGCTGAACCTGATCGACAGGGCGGAGTTCAGCGCCGAGCCGGAATGAAATGATTTCCCGCCGAGTGCCAGACATTCGGAACGAACGAAGCGCAGTCAAAGCGCGCACGCAACCCCGTTTGGCCGCGGGGGCACCGCCCCGCGCTGGCACCGGCACGGCAAACCGGCATGCATCACAAAAGAACTGCCGCCGACTCAGCCGGAGCGGCCGGAGCGACCTACTTCTTCAACGGCCCAGCAGCCACCAGATCAATATCAGATTCGCCAGCACCGCCAACACCGCCGCGCCAATCCAGCGCGTCCAGGCGGAACGATCGGCGACTTCCCGTTCCGGCTTTCGCAGCAAACCGAGGAGCGATTGCGCATCGCCCAGTGGGCGATTGGCCCGCGCGTGATCCTGCACGATCGCGATGATCATGTTCGCTTCGAACATGCGCACCCCCAGCCGACGGGCGGTGCGCAGAATGCGCTCGCGACGCTCCGGCGACAGCGTGCTGCCGTCTAGTTCATGGTGCGCCCGGGCCGCGAGCACCCACCGCGGATCGGCGGGATCGAGATTCGTGTTCAACGCCGCGGCACGCGTCTCCCGTTCAACGTCACGGCGGGCGCTGTGATCGCGCCAGTCCGGCGCGGTGTCCACCGTCTCCCGACCGACCAGGCGAAGATGTGGATGTGAAGAGTCAGCGTGCATGAAGTGATCGGCACTCGTTCGATTTCGGTTAGCGCCAGGCGGGCCAGAGGCGACAAGCTGGTCGGAAAGGTGGTCGGATAAGGGACTCTCAGCAATACGCAGTGAACATCGCGTCGGATCAGGATGACTTCAACATTCGATCGCCCCCGATCGCGAAGCATCCAGCGTACCGCCCGGCTCGCTCAGGCGGCGACACTGCCCGATCCCCCGTGGACAACCGGTGGATCAACACCCCGCGCGAAGGACCATGCCCTATCGGCCCGAATCAGCGCGGGCTTGACGATCGCGGAGCGGAACCGCGGCCGGCTCCGATAATCCGCGGATTCCGGGCCGGGGCGAGCCGAACGCCGGGCCATCGGCGCGAATTTTCACATTTCGTCTTGACGAGGGCGAGAGCACGATGTATATTAGCATTCACTAACTAAAGGAGGTCTGCCATGACTCATTCACTGATTGCTCAGAACGCCCGGCCCGTCGAATCCGCGCCCGGACCCATTGAATCCTCTTCAGGAAACAAAACGGAAGGCCCGGCCGAATCGACCGGCAACCAGCCGGATCGCGGGTTCGATCGTCGCAACGGCGGCCACGGCATGCTCGAAGCCGGCCGGATCGCTTCGCGCTGGACCGTCGCATTACGGCACATCATCGTGAAGCTGATCAACCTCCTGCCCGGCTGCCACCTCAAGAGCCGCCTGCTCAGTCGGTTGCTCGGCATCCGCATGGGCGAGAACGTCGGCATCGCATACGGCTGCTATCTCGATCCGTACGCGCCATCAATGATCTCCTTCGGCGAGAACGTCATCGTCGGCTTTGAGACCCGCATCTTCGTTCACGCCTTCACGCTGACCCGCCAGCGCGTGCGGCCGGTCACGATCGGCTCCAACGTCATGATCGGCGGGTTCTGCGTCATCGCGCCCGGCGTCACGATCGGCGACAACGCCTCCATCGCGCCGGGCACGATCGTCAGCCGCGATGTCCCGCCCGGTGCGCTCGTGATCGGCAACCAGATGCGCATCCGCAAACGCGGTGAATGAACCGCGCTTCGAATCGCGAAGCAGGAGCTGAATCATGAGTCAACGTGCCGCAGACTTTCCTGGCGAGGATGATCAAACAAACGCATGGAAGCGATTCATCGCGGTCGTGATCACCTACGGCATCTGCGGAACCGTGATCGTGTTGCTCCTTATACTCTTTGAACTGGTGGGGGATCTCACCGGAACGTCTGTGCCTCTCATAGGGATTGCCGCGCTGGCGCTTCCCGCACTGTTCATACTGTCAACCATCTGGCCGAATTACAAACTCGCGGCCCTCGGCCTG
>RECV01000111.1 GCA_007693845.1 Phycisphaerales bacterium | reverse complement strand
TTGAAATCGACGACGGCTTCATCGTGATTGCCCTGGACGATCACATCGCAGTATTTGGTCACCAGATCAATGCACGGCCCGGGTGACGGTCCGTATCCGACGATATCGCCGAGGCAGATGATGCCCTCGACTTCCAAGTCGGCCATGGCGCGCAGGACGGACTCCAATGCGTGCCGGTTGCCGTGAATATCGGAGATAACTGCATACCGCGACATGAAAGAAACACCCCGTACTGACAGACTTGAAACGATGGAGACATCCGAAGCCAGCCGGCATCACGGACGGCTCGATCTTCCTCTCTATCGGAAAAGACGCACAATCTTGCGCAATTATCCCCCGAATGGCGACAAAAGTCGAAAAAAACGCGGCGAATCGCCAAATCAGCCCGCCTTGGCCCGAAGTCGCAATCCCGGGTGATAACGGAATGCGCTTTCAGGAATATGAATGGTCACTTATCTCTCCGCGTGGACTTCCGCTTCCGTGGCGGAGCGGTTCACGCTGCCGTTCTCGCTGGCGGCATCGGCCTGTTTCGCCTTCGCCTTGCTCTTCTTCTCGGCGGATTTCTTTTCCGCCGGTGGCGCGTCTGACGCGTCGCCCTTGGCCGCTTCGGCCTTCTTGCCGTCTTCTTCCGCCTTTTTTCGCTTATACGCTTCGATCTTCGCCTTATCCGGCGCGAAAATCATGGTCATCCGCCGGCCCATCATGCGGGGAGGCGTTTCGACCTTGGCGATGTCCTCGAGCTGATCGATGATGTCCTGCATTCGCTGGTTGCCGCGATCGCGGTGGATCATCTCCCGGCCGCGGAAGTTCTGCACGATCTGGACCTTGTGCCCGTCAATCAGGAACTTGCGTGCCTGGCTAATCCGGATCTGGATGTCGTGCGGGTCGATTTTCATCGACCGCCCCATGCGGACTTCCTTCAACTCCGCGGTCTTCGACTTCGCCCGGTTGGCCTTTTCCTTCTTGGCCAATTCATACTTGTACTTGCCGTAATCGAGGATTCGGCAGACGGGCGGATTGGAATCGGAAGCGACCTCGACCAGATCGAGCCCCGCGTCGTAGGCGCGGCGCATGGCTTCCACGGTGTCAACGACACCGATCATTTCGTTGTTGTCGTCGATCAGGCGAATGCGCTTGGCGCGGATTCGTTCGTTGATGGCTGGGCCGCGTTGGGCCTGGTCCTGCGGGCGGAGAAAGCGTCGGCGAGCGATGGGAGAATTCCTTTCAAACCTGGGGTGAGGCGGCTCACATGTTGACCGCCATCGAATTGAGAAAAACAGACAAACCCGTCATCACCTCTTCAGGTGACGGGGCGGACACATTGCAGAATCTTCACGGAAAGACCGGCTGCCAAGGGCATGTCACAGGATCACCCTGAACCAGTCGCGATTCTTTGGATCACGCATACGTGTGCGAACTCCAGAACCTTCCGCAGCGTCGGGATACCACATCCCGGCCCACACTGCACTCATTACACTACCTTTGCATCGGCCTTCGGGCAAATGAAATTCAGACGAATCATTCCGTAAATCACCCCGTTCAGCTCATTTTCGGTCACCGTCCGCAGAACCAACAGTCGTTCGGGCTGATTTATTGCAGAACCGCCCGAGACGCCCCGGCGCGATGCGCTCCCGAACGAATTTCTCGTACCATTTTTCACAATGTCCAAGTCCACGCGGCACATCGTCATTCCGGGCGGGAGCGGTTTTCTGGGCCGCGGCCTCGCCGCGTTCCTCGCCGAAGAGGGGGATCGCGTCACGATCCTGAGTCGGCAGCCGGAGCGATCTCACGATCTGGATGAGCGCATCGGCTGGCGGCATTGGGATGCGCGGACCCTTGGCGACTGGGCCGAAACCATCGACAACGCGACCGCCATCGTGAATTTCGTCGGCAAGAGCGTGGACTGTCGCAAGACCCCCGAGAACAAACGCGTCATTCTCGAATCGCGCATCGATTCCTGCCGGGTCATCGGCGAAGCAGTGCGCCGGGCCGAACGCCCGCCGCGGGTCTGGATTCAATCCGCCACCGCGCACATCGTGGGCGATCCGAGTCCCGAGGACACGATCTGCGATGAATCCACCCCGCCCGGTCCGCAGGATGAAATGGCGCCGCACGTCGGGGTGGCATGGGAACGTGCATTTCAGGAAGCCAAACTGGCCGAGCAGCGCGGTGTGATCCTGCGCATCAGCTTCGTCCTCGGCGCGCAGGGCGGCGCGCTGCAACGACTGCGCACGCTGACCCGACTCGGCCTCGGCGGAACGGTGGGATCCGGACGGCAGTGGATTTCGTGGATTCACCAGCATGATCTGAACCGGTTGATCTTCCGCGCCATCGACGATTCTTCGTTCGAAGGGGTGTACATGACCACCGCGCCGGAGCCGGTGACGAATCGCGAGTTCATGCGCGAAATGCGCCGGGCCTACCGTCGGCCGTGGTCGCCCCCCGCGCCGGCGCTTGGCGTTCGGCTCGCCTGTCGCTTCCTGCTCAACACCGATCCCGAGCTTGCACTGCTCGGCCGCCGCTGCGTTCCGACGCGGCTGCAGGAGGAACATGACTTTTCGTTCCACTATCCGACGGTTCAAGCTGCGCTGGAAGATGTGCGCAAACGGGAGCAAGTCGATCCGGGTTGAGACTGCTGACGAGCCGAATTGCTGACAGACCCCGCGCTGGGGCGATCGTCCCGCGCCCGCCGGATTCGATGGCCGCTATCCTATTCCGCATGTCCGATGCGCCGGCACGCCCCGATTCAGAGACACGCCGTCTGCTTGAGCCGCGCCGGTTGCTCGTGCAGGTCGTGTTCTGGGTCATCGGCCTGGGGCTGCTGATCTGGCTCATCATCCGCGCGGTCGAAACCGGTGACTGGTCGCGTCTTCGCACCGCCGAGCCGCACCTGATCGCCATGCTGGTCGGCGCGACCGTTGTCAGCACCCTGCTCAACGGTGTCACGTTCTGGATCTCCATCCGCTCGGTTCGGCGCGTCGGGCTGATGGACATGCAGGCGATCAACCTTCTGGGCAATTTGCTCAACTACGCGCCGATCCGTGCCGGGGCGATCGCGCGGGTGCTCTACCACCACCGGGTCGATCAACTCGGCCTGCTGCAGATCGGGGCGTGGTTCGGTTTCATCGGCTACATCCTGGTGCTCGGGGTTGCCTCGTGCCTCACCGCCACCCTGATTCACGATGCCTTCGACTGGATCTGGTTCGCGCTCGTCATCGGGCAGATGGTCTTCGGCGCGCTCACGCTGCAGGCGGTGGCGGGTGTGAAGCTGATCGTCCGGCACGGCCGGGGCATTCACCGAATGGCGCGGGATCACATCGCCCTGTGGAGTCTGGTCGTGCTGCGGCTGGCGGACATCGCGATGTTTACCGTCCGGATGGCAGCGGCCCTGTGGATTCTCGGGATCGAACTCCCGATGACGCATATCGTCGCGCTGGCCATGGTCGCGCTGGCCGCGAGTCTGATCCCGTTCGGGCGGGTGGGCTTCCGCGAGTTCTGCGTGGCGGCGGCGGGGGCGCGGCTCGGCACGTTGTCGATCGAGGGTGAGGTGCCGTGGGAACAACTCGCCCTGGTCGAATCGGCTGGCGAAGCGGTGGTTTTCATTGTCGGTGGCTCACTGGCATTCTTCTGGGTTCGCAGGCGCTGGCGCGAGGCGGGGGCGCAGGATTGAACCCCGCAGCGCAGGGACTGCGCGAGCGGCGGCCGAGCTTGCGCTTCCGGTGCGGCTGATCCCCGAAAATCCGACTTTTCGAATTGGCATATCTCTTGCTTCCAACCGTTCGTGATCAGACGCTGAGGCAGGGATGCGCTGTAATCGGCCAAGGATGGCCGTGAGCGTCTGTTCAGCACCCACCCACCGCGTCACGCCGGTCAGCGTGGCAAGACCGTACACCAGACCTCCGTGAACACGTTCGGTCCGAAACGATCCGCCCCGAGGCGGATTGTTTCGCGCGCTCTTCTCGGACCTTGATCAGCAATCAGCGGGGATTTCATGCCGGGAAATTCGGGGCACGACCGCGATAAACGTCGCAATCGATACAGACGGTTCGGTTGCCGGG
This sequence comes from Phycisphaerales bacterium, assembly GCA_007693845.1. Lineage (GTDB taxonomy): Bacteria > Planctomycetota > Phycisphaerae > Phycisphaerales > SM1A02 > SKZB01. Next base: position 6,253 of record RECV01000111.1, on the reverse strand, counting down.
GCAGCGCGAGAACATTTCACGCCTCCGCGGGGCTCTGGTTACATTCAGCCCCCGGCCTCGTCGATCATTCGAGTATCGTTGGGGTTTGATCAAAGAGGGGCGCGTGCCATGGAACAACCGACAACCACTGAAGGGGAAGCGGTTGAGAACCCGTCCGACTCGAGTGACGGAACGTCGGCTGACAAAATCATTTCCGGCATTCAGGACGGATCACTCACGACAGAAGAAGAGCGGCGCGGCGGAGAGCGGCATCCGTTTCAGGGCCGGGTCGCCATCGTCCTAATCAATGAGGACAAACAGCTCTCCATGCCCATGGTCTACCAGGGCGTCGATATCTCCTGCGGCGGCTTGTGCATCCAGAGCCGGGGGATGCTTCACACCGATACCCTCGGCGCGGTTCAACTGCGTAAGTCCTCCGGCGATCTGGTCGTCATCGGCGTGCGCGTTTGCCACTGCCGGTATGTCGAAAAGGGAATGCACCATATCGGACTTGCGTTCATCGATACGCCGAACTCAGTGAGCAGCAAGGTGTTCAATGATCCAAGCGGACGATCGGTTCTCGAGTGCACTTGAGGCCGCTTTCGTGTGATCGCCGGACATCGCGGTAATCACGGCAGCCGTTCGATCTACACGAATGAGGGATGTACACGATCAGCCGGTCATCTTGGCGGTGTGGTATACTTCGCGCCCTGCCGATTGGAATCCGGATGAGCGCAACCATGGTTGAATCAAAAGCGAGCAGTGCGGTGTGGATGCTGTTGGGTGCGCTGCTCTTCGGTTACATCGGTTTCTCCTTCATCTGGCCCGTGGGCACGCCGGACGATCCGAACTGGATCGCCATCGTGCTGATGTGGACGATGCGACTGACCGCCATCGGCTTCGCCCTGTCGTTTGTGCTCGTCTTTCCGAGTCGTGCGGCGGGGGAATGGACCTACGCTGTGACCGGTCTGCTCTCCGCGATCTTCTGCGCGATCGTCCTGGGATGGGGGTTCCTGCCGGATACTCATCACCCGCTGAACGTCGTGCTGCTCGTGCTGTTTACGGTGATGAACGGCTTCATCTCGATTCAGCACTTGATGCAACTGATGGCAGCTCGCAGGATGAAGCCCGATAATGAGTACGCCGCAGGTTTCTCTCGATAACCCAGCCCGCAATGGATGTCGCCGGGCCGGCTGAACCGCGCGCTTCGGTCACAGCGGCTTTCGATTTCCGCCGATGACAACCCGGGGCCCGGTGACGTTTGCCGGCGAGCGGGGGTGGGCTTTCACTTTCGGTCGTCGAGAGAACGTGAGATGTCGGACACCAACAAGCCAAAAACCGATGCGGCGATTGAAGCGATTCTGAACGCTTCCGCGAGCGACGTGGTCGATGAAGACCGGCGTGATGGTGAGCGCCATACTTACGAGGCCGATGCAGCCGTCGTTCTGTACGTGGACGAAATGACTCAGATCGGGCCGATTCTTGTGCGCACCGCGGACATCTCGACTCGCGGCATCCGCGTGTACTCTCGCCAGATGCTCCGGCCCGAGTGTCGAGGGGTGATTCAACTGCGGCGATCAGATGGAACGCGAACCATCCTCGGTGTGGAGGTTCGCTACTGTCACTACGTCAATCAGTTGAGACACTGCTCCGGATTGCAGTTACTGCCGCTCAAAGGTGAGATCGATCCGTCGATCTTCAACGACGAGTCCGGCCGGCCATTACTGCCGCCGCTTTGATCGCCAGCACGGTGGAATCGCCGCTTTCCGCAACCGTTCGGTTCGACAAGAGCAGGCGCCGATCATCATCCTCGCTAGAATCACCGCTTCCACTCAGCGGAAGGAAGCGGCGATGGACGCCTTTACGTACCGTCAGAACGAACTCTATTGCGAAGACCTTCCGGCCGAAGCGATCGCCGAGGCGGTCGGCACGCCGTGCTACGTGTATTCGCGCCGGACGATCACTGATCATTACGATCGACTTCGCGAAGCGTTCGCAGCGCTCGATCCGCTGATCTGTTATTCGATCAAGAGTTGCGGCAACATCTCGATTTGTCGCCTGCTCGCCGAGCGCGGCGCGGGGATGGACCTCGTCAGCGGGGGGGAACTGCATCGCGCGTTGCGCGCGGGGGTCGGTGCTGCGGACTGCGTGTACGCCGGGGTGGGAAAGACCGATCAGGAGATTCGCCGCGCGATCGAAGCCGGCATCGGCTGGTTCAACATCGAATCCGAAGCGGAGTTCGAAAACATCAGCGCGATCGCACGCGAGATGAACGCCACCTGCCGCGGCGCGCTGCGAATCAATCCGGATGTCGACCCCAGGACGCATCGCTACACGACGACGGGCAAGAAGGAAACCAAGTTCGGGGTCGATCTCGAACGCGCCCGCGCGGCGTTTCAGAAGTACGGCCACGATGCGCACTGTCGACTGAGCGGCATTCACCTGCATCTCGGCTCCCCCATCTATTCCGCGGACCCGTACGTTGAGTCGATCCACAAAGTCCTCGCGCTGATGGATGAACTCAATCGCGAAGAGTCCATCGAGATCGAGATGCTCGATCTCGGCGGCGGGTTCGGCGCGAATTACACGACCGATCAGTCGCCGTTGGCGGCAGACTACGCCCGGGAGATTGTCCCGCTGCTGGAGGACCGCGTACGCAACGGCTTGAAGATCGTGCTCGAACCCGGCCGCACCATCATGGGCAATGCCGGCATTCTGCTGACGCGCGTGCTGTACGTGAAGACGTCCGGCGAGAAGACGTTCGCGATCTGCGATGGCGGGATGAACGTGCTGTTGCGGCCGAGCCATTACGATGCGTTTCACTTCATCTGGCCCGCGCGCGTGGCGGCGGAGCACACGCCGGAGCGGCGGGAGAAGGACATGGCCATGCCCGGGCTGGTGCCGATCGACGTGGTCGGCCCGATCTGTGAGACGGGTGATTTCCTGGCGATCGACCGTCCGCTGCCTCCGGTCGAGCGCGGCGATCTGCTGGCGGTCTTCACCGCCGGCGCGTACGGGATGGTCATGGCCAGCCGGTACAACGCGATGCCCCTGCCCGCGGAAGCGCTGGTGGATGGCGATCAGGTGAAGATCATCCGTGAACGGGAATCGCTGGATGACCTGCTCGCGCACGAGTTGACGCCCCGGACGGTTGATGTGACCGCAGCGCGGCCGACTTCGTAGATTGGGGCCCGAATGACGAACCGCGTTCGCGCTTTGGCGGGTATCATCGTCATGATGATCCGAGAGGAACCCGACGGCTATTGGCTCGAACTTGAAGAGACGATCGCATCGCACTACGAGGAGGTCTTCGCGTGTTTCACCACCGAAGGCGGACTGACGCGATGGTATCCCGTCGCGGCCAAGGTTGATCTGCAACCGGGCGGTTCGATCGTGCTCTGCTGGGATGAGAATTGCACGCGCACGCTGACGGTGAACATTCTCGAGTACGATGCGGGCGGCTCGATCACGTGGAGCTGGCCGATCGATCGCACGGAAACCGAAGGTCGGTTGATCTGGACCGTCACTCCCGCGGTGGAAGACGGCGCAAAGGTGAAGCTGCGACTCGGGCCGTTTACCTCGGACCGCGAATCCCTGCTCGCCCTGGCGGCGGAGGCGGCCAGTTGGCGCTGGCAGCTCTGCAATCTGCGCACCGCCCTGGAAGTCAAACACGACATGCGTAAGGTTCGGCCGCTATGAATCGGCAACGTTCACGACACTTCCCGTGTCCCCACACACTCAGGACTGCACCATGAAATCACCCGCGATCATGTACGGCTACGCTGCGTTTCTCATCATCATGAGTGTCGGCGCGAGCGTTTATTCGAACTTTGCCTCCGCCACGACGTGGATTCCCGCCGGCCTGGCGGTGCCGATGATTCTCTTTGGCATCATGGGCGCGATGATCACCCGCAAACACGTGGTCGGCATGATCGGGATCCACGCCGGTCTGGTGTTCCCGCTGATCTACACGTTGATGTTTGCGATGTTGACGTGGCGGCAGTTCACCGCTGAAGAAGCCGACTACCGGCTGTTCCTGTTCGGCTCGCTGCTGTTGGGCAGCATCGTGGCGTTTGTGCTCATCCTGCTCACGCGCCCGAAGCCCGAGCAGCGCGGCGGGTAAACCCGCCGGACCTCCCGCGGCATTCGCGATAATGGTTGGGACGGAACAACGCCGTCGAAGAGACTCGAACGATGTCAGCCCGCGTCCGGGCCTGATGAGTCCATCCGTTGCTTCACTTGCTCGGCAGCGCGGGAATATTGGATGCTTTGCGCATGCAGATGTCGTGCGCGGGCAATCCAGAGCAACAACGAAGGAAGCAGAATCCAGAAGAGCGCGGAGGCAATCATCAGCGGATTCGTTCTGATCGCCTGGACGCCGTCACCCACACCCCACACCAAGGTTGCAATGAAAAGTCCCACCATCGAGATAAGAACAACGAGGATGAGTGAGAGTATCAAAGTGTAGGTCTGGTAGTCGCCGATTCGCCGCAGAATGCGGCCGTCACGCTTGCGCTCGTCTTCGGCCCGGGCACCGTCACCCGATCGGCGACAGATGTCGATGTAGTCAGCATGCTGCACCTGCACGTTGAGCCATTGACGCAGCAGTAACAGCAGGGTACCCGGCAAGAGTCCGCCCGCCAACATTGTCACGATGATGATCGCCGTGATGCGCGCTGCTCTCTCACTCTCAGCGAAACCGGGCAAAATCGGCAGGGCGATCGCCGCCAATGCGATCCCGGCCATGGTCAGAAGCACTATTGCAAGCACGGTCACCCGCGATCGCCAACGCGCTGCGGCATCGCGCCGGGCAAGCACCCGATCCTCACGCTCGAGCAACCTGCGTGTGACCGGTAGATGCAGTGATCGGATCACCGAGTAGCCGCACTCTGGACATGTTCCCTTTCGTGGCATCGTGCGCAATGAATAGCCGCATTTCGCGCACGGGCGATCGCGTTCAACGGTCTTGATGGTGTCGTGCTCATGCGCGGTCATGTGAGGTCATCATGCCGCCCGCCGCATTCGCTGTAAAGTCGCGATCAGTGATCGCGGCGTGGCCGGTCGCACTACACCGGGCGTTCGACGTTGACCGTCAGTTCCACCGGCGCGCTGGATGTGTCCGCGGAGGCCTTGCCTTGTGTGTGCAATCGGGCAGCGCGCAGGGTGGACCAGTCCTGGACCGTTTGATCCGGCGCATCGGCACCCGCATGAACCTTCAACAGGTTGTACTCATTGTTCCGCTGCGCGGGAGTGAACCCTGCATCGCGGATCAGGCGGCAGATCGTCGCTTCGTTCAGACAGTACGTCGTGCCCGCTGCGCTGACGACGTTCTCTTCCATCATCACGCTGCCCATGTCGCTTGCGCCGTAATGCAGACCCATCTGGCCGATGAGCGGCCCCATCGTGACCCAACTCGATCCGATTGAATACACGTTGTCGAGATACAAACGCGAGAGCGCTTGCGTTCGCAGATACTCCGTGGATCCCGCCAGTCGAATGCGCCGGCCGAACTCGGGGTGATCGCCTTTCCTGCCGCTGCCATCCAGTTTGGCGACCACATCGCCGGGGAAGGGTTGCGTGAGATCATCATCCGGGTGCTGTCCCCATTCCTTCGCCCGGCCGAGGGGCGTGTTCTCGCGCTGGAACGGCCAACTGATGAACGCCTTGTACCGCCCGCCGCCGTGCGCTGCGAAATCCGCGATCGCGCGATCCTGCCATTGGCGCACGAGTTCCATGTGGTGAATGCGGTCAGCAATGCCTTCGATGTGGCCGAACATCATCGTCGCGCTGGTGTTCATGCCGAGTTCGTGCGCCACGTGCATCGTGGTGAGCCACGCTTCGGCATCACACTTGCCGAGGCCGATCTTCCGCCGCACCGCCGGGGCAAAGATCTCACCACCGCCGCCGGGCACGGAATCCAGCCCCGCCTGTTTCAATTGCACCATCACCCAGTGCAGTTTCTCGCGCAGGTTCGAGCCGGGCGGATCGAAGAAGTCAATGAACTCAATGAACTCCGGCGGGCTGAAAGCGTGCACGTGAATCTTCGGAAACTCACTCTTGATTCTCTGGAGCAACTCGAGATACCAGTTGAGCGGCAGTTCGGGGTTCATGCCGCCCTGCATGAGAATCTGCGTGCCGCCGATCTCGGCAAGTTCGCGCACCTTGTCGAGCAGTTCGTCGTACTCGAGCGTGTACGCGTCGTGTTCATCGCCATCGCGGCGGAAGGCGCAGAACGTGCACTTGGCGGTGCAGACGTTGGTGTAGTTGATGTTGC